>JAFCCX010000050.1 GCA_017609995.1 Candidatus Pacearchaeota archaeon
GCAAAGAAAACAAGAGTTAAACTAGCATAATTTGGAAATACCCACAAAGCAATAAAAATAGCAATACTACAAAAGAGAAAAGTTAAAGGCAACATTTCAATTGGCTTTTGCTCAGCTCGTCTACTTGGAATAAGGGCCTCTAAAACCATGACTAACTTATCCTACCCAAATATATAATAGTTTTGTACTAGTCCATTAGTATCTCAATCATTTTTGCATAAGCTGGTCTTGTTATGAAAACACCAATTGAGATTCCAGCAATAGTTGTAAGTGCAAAACCTTTCAGAAGTCCAGCACCAGCCGCATACAATGGAATCATTGCAACAACTGTTGTGAAATATGCGCCCATAATAATGAAGAAAGCTTTCTTAATTCTTCCTTTCCAATTTGAAACCATTGCTGCTGCACCTTTCATAACTTCATCTGTAATAACAATCTGCGCATCAACACCTGTTCCAACTGCTGCTAAAATACCTGCAATTGCAGCCAAATCTAGATTCCATTTAATTAGTGCTGCAAAACCTAGAATAATTATAACTTCTGCTGAAACAGTTGTCATAATTGCAGCAGTAATTTTTAGTTTTCTATATTTAGCAAAAATAACTACACCAACAGCACCCATTGCAACAAACAGAGCAACTATTGCAGAGCTAAAGAACTTCTCTCCAAGTGTTGGAGAGATAATGTCAATTTTAGCAATATCTAATTTAACTGGAAGAGAACCACTAATTAACAAAGTCTGCATCTCTTTCATGTTTAGAATTGCATTATTGATTGCAGCATCTTTTGTTGTGCCCCTTCCAGGTCCTTGAATTGTAAATGTTGTAGTTTCAACACCTTTCAGATCTTCAGAAATAAGTAAACTATCAACTAACTCATCATCAAGATAAAGATCTAAGTTTTCACTTAGAAAGCGATCCCCTTGGTCAATTATAACTTCAAGTCTTGAAGTAAGTTCTGCATGTTTTTTTGCAGATTCTGGAGTAATATCAACACTAAACTGGAATCTACACGTCCAGTCTCCGTCTTGTATTTGTCCACATTGTGATAAATCAACACCACTTCGTTGTTTATCAACATATACAATATCTTTTCCACCAACAAAAACAACTTCATCACCAATCTTAGCTTCAAACTTTCCTTGCTTTGAAACTAAATCAGCAACTTCTTCTTTGCTGGCTCCAGCCATTTCAATAATAATATATTTGTTTCCTTCAAGGTCACTAATTGGTCTTATTGTGACATCAGAAACACCATAAACATTCAATCTCTTTTCAATAAGCATTGTAATATCATCCATTTGCTCAGAAGAGATATCCTGATTTGGTTTTAGAAGAACTCGAGCTCCACCAACTAAATCTAAACCTTTCTTTAGATTTGTACTAGGAACTTCTTTTGGATTAATTCCTAAAAATACAGCATTATCTTTTTGATCTACTAAAAGAGAAAAATCTCCTTCGTTAGTGTTTACACTTATGATATCCCCTTCTTGTAAATTAGAAACAATGTTTTGATAATCAGATAAATCTTCTATTGTTTCACCATTTATTGCTGTGATTATCATTCCTGCTTGTAAACCATTAACTTCAGCAGTACTATTTGATTCTACACCACCAATAAGAACACCATTTGTATTAAATTTTGGACTGATTGTCCAAATAGAAGCAAATATAATAATTAGCAAGATACCAACATTTTGCAACCAAGTATTTGGCAAGTCAAGTACTAAACCAATCATAAGTACACCTACAATTTCTTTTAGAACAGCAGCAGGTGAGATAATAAATATAATAAATAGCGCAGTTAGTGTAGTTCCTTGCATGGTTAAACCTGTTTTAAGTGAGGAATAGATTCTTTCCATTACTGTTCCAAGTTCATGACGTTTCAGAACACGAGTAGAAAGTAGAATATCTGTATCAACTGAATAACCAATAAGCATTAAGATAGCAGCAACTCCTGCAACAGAAAGTTTCATACCAAGCAAATTCATAATAGCTAGAGTTCCAATTAAATCTGATGCTGCAGCCAAAATAACTGCTGCACTTGGAGCTAGTTTTCTGAAATAAATGAAAACAACAATGCCCATAGCTGCAAAAGCAATTAAAATTGCTTTAATTGTACTTCGCCAGAAACTTGCACTTAAAGCAGGGCTCATCTCTTCAATAGTATAACTGCCGTCAACTAATTCAAAACCAGTTACTTTAGATATTGCAGCTTTTGCGTTTTCTATTGAAATTCCCGACTCTATCTCAAAAGTATAACCAATAACTGAACCTGCGCCAACACTACTAAGAGCTTTAACATTAACACTAACTCCCAGTTCATTTGATAATTGATTTGCAACAGATTCAATATTAAGACTTTCAGAAGTATCAACTGTGATTAATAGACCACCTTTTAGAGTAACATCTTTCCCAATATACTCTCCTGTAGTCATTTTAGTATAACCTAAAATACCTATGGAAAGAATCAAAATAACAAAAGGAATAATCATCAATAGCTTGTATTTCTTCTCATAAATCTCTTTAAGCTTCTCAAAAGCCATATTTTACATAGATTGGAAGAAGTTTTAAAGATTATGCTTCTCAGCTAACACAATCAGAGTATCTTTGTTTCCTGCAAATGTAATTTTTGCCTTGAAACCACTTTTTTCCAAGAGAGTTTCCATTTGCTTCTTAGAATAAAGGACAATTTTAGCACCAAACAAACCAAAAGTCATAGCATATAATTGCATTGGAAATGTGTTTGCAGGGGCTGTGAAAATAAAATACTTCTTACAAACCTTACTTATTTTATCAAAGACAGAAGGAAAATCTTCAACATATTCAAAAACACCAAAACAAGCTACAACATCATACTTCTTGTTTGTAGGTAGTTTGTTAACATCGAGAACACCTATTTTGACATTGTCAGGAATACCCTTTTCTTTGAATTTATCAAGCATTTTCTTAGAAATATCAGTAGCAAATACAGATTTAGTTCTTTTAGCAATATCAAAAGTGTAATATCCGGTTCCAGCACCTAGCTCAAGAACAGTATGATTCTTTTTTAGAACTTTTGCAAAGAATTTTCGTATTTGCGGATCTTCAGATTCCCGCAGAAACACAAAAGGAGGTACCTTTAGAATAAAGTCATAAACCTCAGCTAGCTTATCATATTTCATATATTTACTTCAGTAAATAACTTTTTAAGTTTTTGTAAGCTAAGATAAATATGAAATTTACAAAAAAAGACAAGGTGTTGTTAATATCAATTAAGGGACCTAGGCATATTGTTGAAGTAGACCGGACTTTCTTTACAAAAGAGGGCGAACTTAAACTGAAATCTTTGATTGGTAAAAAATATGGTTCAAAAATCTTCTCAAACAAAGGTGTTGAATATACTGCACTTCTGCCGACTTTCTCAGATATGATGCAAAAATCTGCAAAAGGTCCTCAAGGAGTTCTTCCAAAAGATGCTGCTATGATTGTAGCCCATACTGGTATTGGAAAAAACTCAAAAGTACTTGATGCAGGAACAGGTTCAGGTCACTTAGCTGCATTTTTAGCACGAGTTATTGACCCAACAATCTTAACTTCTTATGAGGTTAGAAAAGAATTTATCAAGGTTGCTAAGAAAAACCTTGACTTTATGAACATAAAAAATGTTCAAATTAGAAACAAAGACATTTACAAGAAAATTGATGGTCGAAAATATGATTTAATTACTCTGGACTTAGCAGAACCATGGAAAGTCCGTGATTTAAAGAAAGCTTTAGCAGCAGGAGGTTATGTTGTAGCTTATTTACCGCAAATGACACAAGTTACACAATTTGTAAACTTCTGTGAAAAGCAAAATATTCTTGTTGAGCGGATAATGGAAGTTCAAGAAAGATATTGGGAAGTGCATGGAAGAATTGCAAAACCTAGATATCTCCAGCAAGACCACACAGCTTTCTTAGTTTTTGCAAGGAAATTAAATTGATTTTTTAATAGTAATATGCATCTTTCTAAGAATTACCAACATTATTACTATAAAGAAAATTAATGCTACAAAGAAAGTTGCTAGATCCCAATTAGCACATCCATCAATGCAACGATACATCGAAGTTACAAATATACTTCCAAATATTCCGCCGGCTAAACCAATTGCAATTCCTGCTAATAATTTTGCATCTTCAGGTATGTCTATCATATTTCTTAGTAGTTAATTTCTAATTTAAATCTTTCTTAATTTTCTCAGCGAGTTTTGGAGATTTCAATATCTTAGCTAACTCTATCTGACTAGTTTTTCTAATCTCAGCTGGAGTTTTAACACCAGCTTTATGTAACTGACGAGCTCTGAAACGACCAATGTTTCTGACTTTAATCAAAGGAATTAGTTCAGCTTTGATTCCATTTTTAACCCGAATAATTGCTTTGTTAATTGCGCTTTGTTCTTCTTTTTCATCTAACAAACGAGCAATTTCAGAAGTAGAATAAAGCATCCAATCTGCATTTAGTAGTTTCACATAAAGTTCTCCAGGTCTGATTCTATACTTTTCAAGAATGTATTCTTCTGATTTTTCATCAATCCAATCATAAAACATCATAGTTGTTTTAATGCTGTTTAAGAAATGATCATATTCCGGATCCCACTCTTTGGGAATATGTGGTAAGATATACTGCTCAAACTGAATTACACCTTCTTCAATAAAGTCATCTCTTTGACTTGCTCGTAAAAGAGGAAGCATTTCAATTGTGCTGCAAATCAAATGAATATATGAAAATTCTATTTTTGAACGAGAATCTTTGAGTCCTTCAATAATATTATGTGCACTTAATGGGTCAATGTAAAGTTCTGAGATTCGTCTACCTAGTTTTGTTGCTTCAATTTTGTCTCCACATTTTATGAAATTCCATCTTTCAAGAAGCTCGATCATATCTTTTATTTTAGATTCAAAACTCCAATCACTTCCATATTGGAAGCCATAGAAAGTTGATTTAAAGAAATCTAAGATTGCTTGCTCATCATTTACAAAGTTAGTTGCAATTATAGCTAAGATTGATGCTCGGAGGGTAGGTTCCGCAGCAAGTTTAGATGTGATTTCTTCAGGTTCACCAAGAAGAAACTTGTTGTAAATTATTTCTTTCTCAGATTCAGATTTTGCTAGACAAATTGCTAAACCTTCTTCTGATTTACCAGGTCTACCAGCTCTACCTGTCATTTGATGGTATTCTAACACAGGAATCCATGTAGAACCCCACCTTCCAGAGAATCTTTTCAAACTCTTCATTATAGCAATATCTGCAGGTAAATTAAGCCCCATAGCTAGGGTTGGAGTGCAAGAAATGACCTTAATATCACCTTTTCGGAAGTTGTCTTCGATTAATTGCTTCTGTTTTCGAACTAAACCTGCATGATGAAACGCAACATTATGAGAAACACATTCAGCTAGTTTTTTACATTGTCTTGTAGGTCTTTGAATAGCTGTCAGAGCCTTATCACCAAGTTTTACATTTTCTTTTGGAAGAAGATTTGATAATTTGAAAGCAACACTCTCTGCAACAACTTTTGTTGGACAAAAAACAAGTGTTTGTTTATTTTTTGCAATTGCATCTAAGCAAATTCTAAGTGTTGAGTCACTAACCTTTGTTGGAACTGTTTGATTTTTCTTTTCACCAAAGAAATCAATCTCATTATCATCAAAGATTCCTTGATAAAGTTTAACTGGACGCCATTTATCTTGAACCAACTCAGCTTTTAACCAATTAGCTAGCTCATCTGGGTTGCCAATTGTTGCAGAAAGACCAATAATTTGCATCCAAGGAAGTAATCTCTTAAGCAAAGTTATAAGAACTTCAAGAACAGGACCACGGTTATAACTATTTAGCAAATGAATTTCATCAACAATTACAACAGAGATTTGCTTAACCCACTTTGCATCATG
>JAFCCX010000051.1 GCA_017609995.1 Candidatus Pacearchaeota archaeon
TTTATGGGGGGTTAATCAAACTGATTACACACCCAATTTTTACCTGACTCTTTGGAGAACTTAAAGAATTGGTTAAGTATATGGTAAAGATACCGTTCTAATAAAACGATAATTGGAGGTTCGATTCCTTCACCCCCCACCACTTATTATAGTCCCAGTCCATTGCAGTTTATGGACTGAAATAAATCCCTAGCCCATAGCTGACTCAGGTTTGCTATGGGTTATTTTACGTTGGAACACAGTAACTTAAAAATACGAATCAAGGAGGCAAGCGAAATGGTTACAACTTTACCAGCAGAAAAACGTCAGATTTCTTTAGAGCATTTAAAGAAAACTGACCTGAAGAAACTTGGAAACAGTATTCTATCATTAATGAACCTATCTGGTGTTGATACTGGACGAGCAACTCATTACAATACAAAAGAGGAAATTGAAAAAGCTCGATCAGATTTACATAGAGCGGTTTTTATGTTGGACAGAACTATTTACGGATGTCTTTTTTGTCTTCCTGGTGTTAACGACTATAGCAAGCAGAAAGCCGTTAGTGCTTTATTAGCACAACCAAGGAATGCAGATCCATCATTATTTGACAATAATGTTGAACGTCAAATAGTCGAATATCTTATAACTTCAATCAGTCAACCAAACAGAATTATTAATTTATTTGTTGGTTGTACTTCATTTGTAAAAAAGAATCAAAAAGGTGAGATTATAAAAGAAGGGTTGAACATTAACAATGCAAGAACCCGTACCTTTGCTTTTCAATTTATTTTAAATGCTCCTAATCTTGAATTATGGGCAGTCAAATATCGTGGTAAACTGGAAATGGTATTAACACATATGTGGGGCATTAAGACTATAGGTGTGTTAAGAAAGATTCTTGTATCAAAATCACCATCTAAATTGACTGTAGATGATAAGTCTGGGTTAGAAAAATACATCCTTAGTTATGTATATGGTGATGATGATAAAGCAACAAAGGTTTTACAATGTGTTTCTTTTATTTTAGGACGCAGAGTTTCTTTAACGCTTCCTACATTAAAAGCATTTGAGCAAGCCAAAAAAGATCCTAAAAAATTGGCTTTGTTACCTTTGGAAATTGCTGAGGGTTTAGCAACAACATTCCATCCAGAGTTGAGTAAAGCTGATCTCTTGAAATTGACAAAAGGTAAAATGACAGCCAAGAAAAAGAGGTTGGTTCAGAAGACAGCTAAGAAGGCTGGCGTTAAGATTGATTTTGATCCAATGAAAGCTCCTATGGTAGATTTGTATATCTATGCAATGGAGATGGGATGGACAAAGGAAATCGGTAAAGCTTTAAGAAGCAAAGCTCAAAAATCAGCTACAGCTCTTCCATTCAGATATGAGACGGTTGGAATTCTGGTAGATGATAGTAATTCAAGTAGCGGTTCTTTAGAGCAAAAACGTAAACCTTTGGCGGTTACTCTTGCTACCAGAGATATGTTATCTTATGTAGGTAAAAAATCTGTGATAGCATATACCAGTGGTAGAGACTTCAAAGTGGGAAGTGTTATTCACCCTCTTGGAGATACAGCTCTTGCTGATGGATTTCTTTCATTGATTGAGCAGGGTGTTGATGCAGTATTTGTAATCAGTGATGGTTATGAAAATGCTCCGGCTGGAAGATTTTCAGAAGTATTATCCTTACTTAAAAAGGTAGATTGTTGTACACCGATTTATCATATTAATCCGGTTGCTTCTGCTGAATCTGGTAAAGGTGTAAGAGTTCTGGATGAAAGTATTCCTGTGATGCCTATATCACAACCAGAGCAAATTGCTTTGACTATCTTTAAAGCAATGTTGCAGACTGATCCAAAAAGTGGAATTATCGGTCTGGTTAATTCAGTATTACCAGCTATTGAAAAGAAAAAAGAATTAAAGGAAGGAGGCGATGCAAAATGAGTATTAAAAACATGAATGTAAAAGATCTTTTGAAAGGATGTACGATCGGTAGGATACAATCTGTTGGATATATGCAGATGATTCCTTTGATTTCTGATCTAGTTGATGATTCAATTGCACCGCCAGATTTTCTGGTAAGTACTCAAAATTATGGACATCTGATTGTTGAAAATCCAGATCCAACCCATAAAAGTATTTTACCTTTTGGTGCTGCTTTTATTTCTAGCCAAGCAGCTCAAAATCATGCTGCACCCAAAGCTGCAATTTTGAATGCTAAATCTAAAACATCGGTTCCGCGAGCTGTATGTATTCAATCAACTCAAGGTGGAATAATGCGTCATGGAAATCATCCATTGACTATATTACCTTGGTCTTTGAGAGAACCTGCAATGGCACTTAAAGATGGAACAAGCTATGATAGAATGTGGGCGCCGATTGAAAAATTTAATCGTGAGCTTGGTGCTTCAACCAGAGGGCATCTGGAGGATTATCTTAACCGATTTGAAAAGGAACTGGATACATTTGTTGCTGAATTTGAAATGGTTCCAAAGCAAGTTGGTGCAATTGTTTTAATTAATGGATATGTAATGGGAATCGAAAGATGTCCTAATTACGCATATTGGAGTCGTCTTTGGACACCTCTAATTCGAGAAGCTTATGGTTCTCGGATCTTGGAGTTGATTAAACAAAAAGAACCAATATCTCCAAAAACAAGAGTTCCTTTGGATACGGCAAAGATTAAAAACATCAAAGATGTTAGAGCTGCATTAAATGCTGCTCAAGCAACAGAAGATAAACTTACAACAGATGTTGTGAAAAATTTCATCTCAAAACGATTTAATAAAACCGTTGAAGAGACGAAAGGTTCTCTTGTTGTTGAGTCTTTGACTCATGAACAATTTACTGGTCAAATCGTTCATAGTAATGACCATGTAATATACGCTAGTCTTGTTACGACTGGATCTTGGGTCGATGGGCAAGAATGGCGTGAAAGCGAAGAATTTAAAATATAGCCATGGTATTGGCGTAGTTTATATGTGTTTCATAATCGTCTGCTAACTTTGCGAGTACTCTCTGCATATATAAACATTTGATTATCATTTTTACTGATACCAAGAGAGAATTTTCCGAGGAAAGATATTGGGGGGTAAATCCTGTGTATAACAAAAGTTAGCATCCCCCCAAACCCTTATTTGTTTTAATTTATTTTTTTTCAGAACATATTATAAATAAATATAGCCCTGTAACTCAGTTGCGGAGAGTGTCTCTTTTACACGGAGAAGGTCGGGGGTTCGAGTCCCTCCAGGGCTACCAAAACAAAGAGGTGGCAAATGAAAAAAATAATTTGCATCTTAGTGGTAATGGTTTGTTTAACGGCATGTGCATATCCGAATCCACGTGAAACAGTATTTATTTTAAATCCAGGTGATAGTGTTTTTATTAGAATACCAAAAGGATTTTTAGATGATTCTGAAAATTATATGACAGAAGAAGAATGGCAAGCATACAAAGAAAATCAATTTAAAATGCGTGAAGAAATAATTAAAGAGCTTCAAAAGCAAAAAAATAGATTTAATATTTAGAAAGGAAACTCATGCAACTTAAAGAGGGTGAAATGATATGTCGTCAATGTAAAGGTCATGGCGAAATAATCAAAAAAATAGATGACATTGATCGAATCTTAAAAACTTGTAATAAATGTTTTGGAACTGGTAAATTGGATTGGATTGAAAATATTGTGGGCAAAGATCCATATAATTTTTTAGATGATCCAGACATACAAGCACATATGAAAAAATTATGTATTGATTCATTTAAGGAATTATCAGAAGTCCAACCAATGCCAGATAATATATTCACAACAAGAGTAAAGGACGAAAAATGAAATGTCGTAAATGTAATGGTGAAGGAAACATTTCAACTGATATATATAAATATAAATCTTGTTCTAAATGCCATGGTGATGGTGATGTAGACTGGATTGAAAATATTGTAGGAAAGAAAGAAACATTTGAACATATTTACGAAGGACTTGTTCGTCAAGCATCTTGTAACTTAGCTAAAAGTATAGATCAAGAAATAGTAAACTCAA
>JAFCCX010000052.1 GCA_017609995.1 Candidatus Pacearchaeota archaeon
AATCAACATCAGTAAAGATATGACAATCAGTGAGATTATTCTGCATTATCCCACCTCAGCAGAGTTCTTTCAAAAAAAGGGTTGGGGCTGTTTTGGTTGCCCAATGGCTGCTATGGAAACTCTGGAACAAGGAGCTGCTGTCCATGGAATCGAAGGAAAGCAATTAGAAAAACTGATTACGGAGCTTAAGAACTTCTTGGAAAAGTGAGTTATTCTTACTTAGTGTTAACATAAGTATATATAGAACAGAGCATACTACATGTAGTAGGTACGAAAGTACTGTGATACAAGAACCTTCTACTAGAGAATGTTCTATTTGGGTGATTAAAATTAAATGTCCGTTTTGCGCTTCCGAAGATATCAGAGTTTTAGATACACGAGAGAGTGATGTAGATTCAACTAGAAGAAGAAGACAGTGTAATGGGTGTGGTAAAAGATTTACAACATATGAACGTGTTGAAGGTGTATCTCTCACTATTCTTAAGAAAGATGGAAGCAAGCAACCTTTTGATAAAAATAAAATTCGAGCAGGTTTAGAAAAAGCATGTGAAAAGAGACCTGTAACTGAAGCACAATTAGATAAATTAGTAAGTGATATTGAATCTGAAGTTAAACAAGCTGAAGGTGAGCTTACTACAACAAGAATTGGAAAGCTTGTTTTAGATCATCTGAAAAATATTGATAAAGTTGCATATATTCGGTTTGCTTCGGTTTATAGAGAGTTCAAATCATATTCCTCTTTTGAACGAGAAATTAAGAAACTTCGAAGTGAAACAAGAGCTACAGGTTCATCAAAGATTCTTCAAGTTAGAACTCGAGATGGGTCAATTGCACTTTTTGACCCAAACAACATAACTGATGCTATTTTCAAAGCAGCTCAAGCAATTGGTGGTACAGACCGACAAAGATCTGAATTCATAACTGAAGAAGTTGTTTTATTTCTTGAAAAACAATTCAAAAGTCAGACAATTGTAACAGCTGAAGAAATTATGGATGCAATTGAATTTATTTTAATGGAGAATGGCCATTCTGCAACTGCAAAAGAATTTATTCTTCAAAGACAGCACAAATCAAAACGTCTCCAGACAAAAGACACTTTTATTGATATTGCAAACACAATTGGTGATTACATTCACCAAAAAGATTGGCGAGTTCGTGAAAACTCAAATGAAGCTTTCTCACTTTCAGGTCTTATGTTATATGCATCTGGAAAGATGATTGCAAATTATTCTCTAAATGAGATGTATCCGCCAGCAGTAGGCAGAGCGCATAGAGAGGGATATATTCATGTCCATGATTTATCACATGGTGTTGTTGGCTATTGTGCTGGTTGGAGTTTGAAGAACTTACTTCTTTGGGGTTTTGGTGGAGTTCCAAATAAAGTAAATTCAAAACCAGCAAAACATTTGCGAACTGTAATTAATCAAATGGTTAATTTCATTGGTTGTTTGCAAATGGAATTTGCAGGTGCGCAAGCATTCTCAAGTGTTGATACCCTTTTAGCTCCATTTGTAAGAGCAGATAATTTAACATGGAAAGAAACTAAACAATCAATGCAGGAACTGATTTTCTCATTAAATATTCCATCACGATGGGGTGCACAATATCCGTTCTCAAACTTAACATTTGACTGGGTTTGTCCAAGTGATATGAAAAACGATAAAGCAATTGTTGGTGGAAAAGAAATGCCTTACACATATGGTGACCTTCAGAAAGAAATGGATATGATTAATAGAGCTTTTATGGAAGTTATGATTGAAGGAGATGCAAAAGGTGCTGTCTTCACATTCCCAATTCCAACTTACAATTTAACAAAAGATTTTGATTGGGATTCAGAAAATGCAAAACTTCTTTTTGAAGTAACTGCAAAATATGGGCTTCCATATTTCCAAAACTTTATTGGTTCTGATATGGACCCTGGAGCAATTAGAGCAATGTGTTGCAGACTTAACTTAAATTTATTAGAACTTACTAGAAGACCCGGACATCTTTTTGCAATGGGTGATAATACTGGTTCGTTAGGTGTTGTTACACTTAATATGAATAGATTAGGATATGAAGCAAAAACAAAAGAAGAGTTCTTTGAAAGGATTAAACATTATATGAGTCTCTCAAAAGAGTCTCTTGAAATCAAAAGAAATGTTGTCAAAACAAATCTTGAAGGTGGTTTAATGCCTTATACAAAACGATATCTTGGACACTTTAACAATCACTTCTCAACAATTGGACTTGTTGGAATGCATGAAGCTTGTATGAACTTCTTAGGAAAAGGACTTCAGACACGTGAAGGAAAAGAATTTGCAATTGAAACTTTAAATTTTATGAGAGAAGTTCTGAAAGATTTTCAAAAAGAAACTGGAAACCTTTACAATTTAGAAGCAACCCCTGCAGAAGGTTGTTCATATAGACTTGCAAGATCTGATAAGAAGAAATATGGGGATAAAATTTACACTTCTGGAAAAGATTTCCCATACTTAACAAACTCAACTCAGCTACCTGTTGGTTTTACAGATGATGCAATTAAAGCAGTTGAACATCAAAATGATATTCAACATCTGTATACAGGTGGAACAATCTTTCATACTTTCTTGGGAGAAAAGATGACTAATGGCGAATCGTGTAAAGCACTGGTTAAGAAGATTGCGTACAACTCTAGAATTCCGTACTTTTCAATTACACCGACTTTCAGTGTCTGCCCTGAACATGGATATCTCAGTGGCGAACATTTTAGCTGCCCATGTCAAAAAGAGCAAGCTCAGCTTGCTGTATCTAAGGTAAATTAAAATGAAAAAAGAAAATCAAAACAATTGTAGTAAAAACTGTGAAGTTTTTAGCAGAGTTGTAGGCTACTTTAGGCCTGTACAAAGATGGCACGATGGAAAGCAAGAAGAATTCAAAGACCGAAAAGAATATGATGAACATAAAAGTTTAGGTCGAGAATTCAGTGCAAAAACTGTTCATTGCGATCCTAAAAAAGAACAATTGACTGCGTTTGTTCCAGCGAAATAATCGCTGGACAGGAGTAAGAATGAAAGGATTAAAAGGATACACTCCATTATCTTTGATTGAATGGTCTGGAAAAATGACAGCAATTCTTTTTCTAGGTAAATGTAACTTTCGTTGTCCTTGGTGCCATAACAGAGATTTAGTTTTAAATCCAGATGAATTTCCTGATTTGAAATTTGATGAAATTTTAGCTGACTTAGAAGAAAGAAAGCAATGGATTGATGCTGTTGAGATAACTGGTGGTGAACCAACAATTTATCCTGAACTAGAAAAAATTTCTGAGAAGATTAAGAAATGTGATTTTCTAGTTAAACTGGATACAAACGGAACAAATCCAGATGTTGTTCAAAAACTTCTTGACAAAAAACTTGTTGACTACGTTGCAATGGATATTAAGAATCATTTGGAGAAGTATTCTGAAGCTTCAGGAGTTAAAGCGAATATTGAAGCTATCCAAAAGTCAATTAAACAGATTATGGATTCTGGAATTGATTATGAGTTTAGAACAACAGTTGTTCCTGGAATTCATGCAAAAAAAGATATAGAAAAGATTGGAATGTTGCTCAAAGGAACTAAGCGATTTTACATTCAAAACTTTGTTGCAAAAAACACAGTTGATCCAAAATTAGAAGGCCATAGAAGCTTTACTGAAACTGAAATGGAAGAATTTAAGAAGATTCTGAATAAATACATAGATGAGGTGCATATACGGTGAAATTAGTTTTAGCTTCAAAAAGTCCGAGAAGAAAATTAGTTTTAGAAACACTTGGTTTAGATTTTGATATTGATGTCAGTAATGCTGATGAAAGATCAATACAAAATGATGATCTTAGAGAATTAGTTATGGATATTGCAAAATTAAAAGCAGAGACTGTTGCATCAAGAAATCAAGGTTCATTAATAATCGCTGCAGATACTATGCTTTTGTTTGGTAACGAAGTCATTGGTCAACCAAAAGATAAAGAAGATGCTAAACGAATTATTAATATGCTTCTTGGTAAA
>JAFCCX010000053.1 GCA_017609995.1 Candidatus Pacearchaeota archaeon
GCTGTAGACACAACTTCTGGTGAAGAAGTTGTACTACCTGTAGAAGAAGTCAATGAAACTGTTGAAGAACCATTCTCTATCTTCTCAATGGTTATTGGAGACGATAAAGGTGACTGGACTTATGGAGTAACACCATCAAAGAGACTTATCTTAGATAATGTTGATGATTATGGTGAAAAAGAAATTCCAGTTAGTACTTTATTTGGCTATGATAATGCAAGATTATGGGTATATGGAAGAGCAGTAGATTGCACAGCAGACTCAACAGGACAACCACAGACAATTATGGTAAACAACAGATATGAATACAGTTTTGACCCATGTTCTAAGTTTGATTCAACCTGGGGTGGAAAATATTTTGATTTAGATATTAGCCATCTTAGATCTGGAGGTAATGACTTTAATTTTACAGATTCTGATTTAATTGATTCTGGCGGTAATAACTTAGATATTGGCGCAGATACCTCTCCTGGAGAAAGAAGCAGTATAACTATTAACAAAATAAGTAAGCGTGGCGAATTAATGGTTCGTTTAGAACTTTGTCAAGGCACCTGCCCAGATAGAATAGATGCAGAGACTTTGTTCTTGAATATGAACCCAATTACAGGAGCTGCTGTTGGAACTCTTGCTGCGGTTGGACTTGCATCAATGATAGTATTTGACTATCGTCGTAAACCTAGAAGAAAAAGAAGATTATTCAAAAAAAGGAGAAGATAACTCCTTTTTTCTTTTAATTTATATAACCGTAGAATTCAAATTCTTTTGATTTGAAATCAATAGTATAGTTTAATCTTGACCAATCACCTGTTTCACTTTCAGTGCAGTTTAGATAGATTCCTTTTTGTAAGTAAATTGTTTCAAGATGAGTGCATAATTCACCAATATACTCTCTTCCAGCAACAGAATATGTTGCACCTTCATTACCTGAAACAGTATTCCTATAAGCAGGTTTACTTGCAGCAGAATTATTATAATACATATAATAATTACCTGTTGCTATAGTAAAAGTTACATTACAGCCAGTATCTGCAGTTACATCTGAATCAATTTCACCGGTACTATTAATTACTCTAATTTCTTTTTCGCAACTAGCAATATCTGCGGAGGAGATACTTAGATTAATTTCCGTGGGATTTCCCGCCACAGCTGAAATGCTGACTAGTTTCCTAATTTTCCAACTTGTATTCCACCAACCATCACCTTCTATTTGATCATTTTTCTCTGTGATGGAGGTTACAATGTTTCTAAAATCATGATCTGTTCCAGCTTCAAATAAATAAATAGATGCTTTTTCAACTGTCATGAAATTATAAACTAACACGCTAATAGAAACAGCTAAAAGAATTACTCCTATGATAAAAAACTGACCCTTTTTCATTACAGCTTCCTCCATAAGTAAATTCGAATTGTTTGAGGCGTGTTATTTCGTGAGTATGTGTAATAGGTACTTACAATTGTATTTTGTGTACTTGCATTCGTTGCATTACAATATGTTTGATGTCCACTAAGAGATGTTGCGTTTACTGAATAACATCCTGTTGCATTGATATAATCTATATCAAAACCATCTGTTTTTGATATGCTTTCTTCAATATATCCTCTAATTCTAGTAAAGTTTTTCGCAGCTAAAGCTGGACCAAGAACATTTATCTTATCAAGATTATGCAATACACCATAACCTGTATTTCTAAGGTTCTCTTGTTGTTTATATTCAAAAACCCGTTGTTCAGATTCAACAAAACTAGTAAAAATTATTCCTAGGAGCACAATGATTATGATAATCTCAATAAAATACACATACCCCTTTTTGTTTTTTAATCCTACCAACTTATCACCTCAAAAATTACAGGTATTGATTCAGAAGCATTCCAAACAATTGCTGGTTGAATTAGTTCACAGTAGTTCTTTGATATATCAATAATAGATGAGCCAAAACCCTCTTTCAGTTTTGTACCTTGGAAATAGAAATCATCATATTCTTTTGTACCATTTGTTAAACTCATTTCTTTAATATAAATCACGTCAACATTCGAAGTAATGGAAACTACAATACAATCTAAATCAGATCCAATAGTAGTCCAATCTATTTCTAAGTCGTAACCATAATCTCTTGATGTAGTTGTGTTTGTATCACCTGCTTCTAGAGCACCAGATGAACATGCTGCTGTTGTCGGAGCAGAACCCTGATTTGGAATAAAAAGAGTTAGCTTAGCATTAGCAACTATTGATGAGGAACCTGCTGAGATATTAAACGAACCCTTATTATTTCTAGTAATCCATACATCAGGTGGTGTTGAAGATAAAGCTGCTGGAGGTGGTTTAGAAGATGGATTTGTCATAGGAAGAGCATAAGCTTCATAACTAATGTAAAACGGTTCATTTTGCTCAGTTGAATTAGATACATTATACTCCCCTCTCTGAATCATTTCATACCATTTTGTGTAATTTATTTCAGAAGAATTTCCAGTAGATAAGCCTAGAGTTGTTAAATTATAATTTGTTTCCCAAATAGAGTCAACACCTTTAAAATTAAGATACATGTTTGAGAGAAGTTCTGCCTTTGCGCAAGCTTCTTGCTCATTTACTTTTTCTATTTCAGTTGAAGTTAATCTAAAGAAACTAAATATTAAGTAAGTAGTAACCAATATGAAAAACAAAATTACTATTATATATTCAGCTGAAGTCTGTCCCTTTCGCATATTATAATACCTTAATTCTTCTAGATGTTGATTGCTGTTGACCTTCATAACTAATTGCAATCACGAGGTCATATTCTCCTGGAATCGAAGGTGCTTCAATCGTCCTCTTAAATTCTCCTAAATTATCTACGAAAACCGTTTGTATTTTACGTTCAACACCGGGTTCAAAAATCGTTATTGTAGCTCCAGATGCAGGTGCAGATTCATAGAAAGCTCGACCAGTTATTATAATCTTCTCTCCACCTTCAATAACAGAAGGGTAAATCGCTACTTCAAAAGAGAGTTGTGATGGGAATATAAATAAGAAGAAGAGGAATATTCCTACCCCCAGCATTATGAATACATGTTTTGAACCAGCAACTAGTTTTTCTTCAGATATTTGACCTGCAAGGAGTCCTGCACAAACACTTTCGATAATCGTCATGATAAAGAAGAGGTCTTTGAAATAAGTTAGTGTTAAAGTCTCTTCAGCAGATGCAATAGCAATACCACTAAAGGTTCCAAGCTTCTGAATAAACAAAATTGGAGATAAAATTCTAAATAATCCGATAATAACACCAACAAAGATGAAATAAATTACATACATGATGATAATCTGTTGCTGCATAATTGATTTTTTCTCTTGTTCCATTTGTTTTAAGAGATTAACATCTTCTGCAAGCGAGTTTAATGTAACTTTAATTTCTCCGCCAGTATAGAACGCTTCAAGGATAATTCCATTAATTCTAGTTACTAACTCACTATCACGGAGAGAGTCTGTGAATCGTTTCCAAGCTTCTGGGAAAGGTTTACCCCAAGACAACCAGATATTTAGTTTCTTAATATATTTTGAAAGCGAACCATAGTCTGTTTCACCGCTATTTTTAATTGCTTGAGGTAGAGTCATGCCTGCAGAAACACCTTGTGCGAGATCTCTAAGGAAATTAGGAAAACTTGCTTCAGCATTTCTTATCTCCCTGAACTCCAAGAAACTAATGACCATATAAGGGATAAAGACAAGTACTAAGCCGAGAGCTGTTGCAGAAATAACTGTTGTAGTTTCAAAACCAAGTAAATGAGTTATTATTGCTATAACAAAAGGAATTGGTAAACTAATAATAATTGTGAGGAATTTTTTATGTTTATAACCAAGTACTTTTTCTTTTAGCTGTTTAACAAGATCTAATTTGACCATGGTGAACTACTCTTTATCACAAGAATAAAACCTCCAGTTACTAATGGTAAACCAAGCAATACAACCATGTACTGTATGTTC
>JAFCCX010000054.1 GCA_017609995.1 Candidatus Pacearchaeota archaeon
CATAATGTTCTAGGAGTTATGTTTTTATCCAAGATATATCTATCAACAAATTGTATTCCATATTCTCTAAGTGCGTCAACCTCAGTAATTGCTTTAACAACTTCTTTGACTCCAGGAATATCTTCGGGACTTTCTGCAATTACTTTAATCATGATGTGTTCTTTTCCAGCAAGCTTACGTGTTACTTTTTTGACTTGCTTTATTTGTTTTGATTCATCTTTAACTTTGAAATGTAATGTACGAAGTTTCTTAATTAAGTAGTCAATGTTAGTTCCTTCTTTGACTTCAATCCAGAAATAAGGTTGTATTGTTTTATCTGACAAAATAAGTCGCTTTCTATCTTGTGTTAAACCAAAAATAATTAATTCAGTTTCACTACCAGCAGTTCTGTAACTAAAATCAACTGGATAAAAAATAACTTTCTCTAAATTTCTGTCATCTACCATAGTAGGAAAGAGCAGATTACTGCTCTGAGCCCTTCAGTACACTGAAAAATCTGTTAAGTTCCCGAATGATATGCTGGGCATCTGAATCTAGTTTTTCTACACTTAATTTTAATCTTTCTTCGTCTTTGACAATATCAGATATCATATCATATGGTTTTGTAGCTCTCTGGAAATCAGCAATACCTACTGAACCAAATTGAGTTCCACCCATTTCTCTTGAAATTCTTCGTAAAAGAGATCCAAGCCAAATGTTAACAGCGTCTTTAACTTCTGATCTAATTTGTTTTGATGGACCAATTGTGTCCTTCATTAAATTGACTATACGTGCTCTTGGAAATGGCAGACTATCATCATCCATGTCTTGCTCTTCTGCCGGAGTTGGCTGAGCAGCTTCTTCTGTTGTTGGTTTTACTTCTTCATCCATAATTTCACCTTCATTTTAATAGGTTATATCTATGTTATTTTTAAGATATTTAAGTTATTGTTTGATTTAAACTATACTCTATGCATAAATTAAGAAGGTTAAACTTAAATAACCTCCGAAATAGGTTGAGTTATGAAGTGTGTTAACTGCTCAAAACCAGGTAAAATCAAGATTTCTTACTTAGGCAGGTGGTAAGGATTCAACATTACTTTTGAAGATTTTAGCTGATTATGCAAAAACACACAACAAAATTGAACTTGTTGCAATGTATATTGATCGAGGAGATCCCTTTGCAAAAGAATGTGAGAAAGCAGCAAAGGACGCAGCTAAAAGATACGGTGTTGAATTTCATGTTTTCAGTTTCAAAAAAGAGATAGATGTTTCAATGTTAGATATTTCTAAGATTACAAAAGAAGTTGGCGCAAACAAATGCGCTGTGTGTGGTGTTTTTCGAAGACAGATTTTAGATAAAAAAGCTCGAGAACTTGGAGCAAACAAACTTGCAACAGGCCATAATCTGACAGATGAAGCACAATCATACTTAATGAATTTTGTAAAATGCGAGTGGGATAATTTCAAATCACTTGGTCCAAAATCTCTTCCAAAACACAAAGGTTTCGTACAACGAATTAGACCGCTTAGAGATATTCCAGATAATGAGATTTTGAAATATGTTGATATTAAGAAAATTGATCGATGGCCAGAACCTTGCCCATGCAGAGTAGGTTCACTGAGATTTAATTTTATGAATGTTATTGAGGAACTAAAGAAAGCTCGTCCAGGAGCTGAGTTCTCTATTGTAAAATCAGGTGATAAGATTAGAGAACAGCAGATAAAATCAGTCAAGGGAAAGCCAGGAAAATGTAAGAATTGTGGAGAACCAACATCACAAAACCTTTGCAGAGTTTGTCAATATTTAGAGGTTAAAAAATCATTCAAGAGTTAATGATGTTCCGCAAATTGTACAATCTTCTGGTGTGCCTGCTTCTGCTCTGCACAAGTCACAACTTAGTTTTCGCTTTCTAATTTCTTGACAAAGCTGGCAAAGACCAAATACAACAAGCTTCTTGTTATTGCCTTTTTCAATTGAGGTTGCTACAACTTCAATCATTTCATTCATTTCTTTTGGGACTTTGTAGTCAGTACCACGTTTTCCTTTGAGATATTGTGAAACAGCAGCAGGTGTTACACCCAAAGATTTTGCAATCTCTGTTTGAGATAACCCTCTATCACGAAGAACTTTCGATATACGTGCCTTTAGTGCAGGCAGTACTTTCCATATCATTATCTCACAAGGTAGTTTCATATTGAATTATAACAATCGTTAAGTTTATAAATATATAAGTTTTTCCAATTTCAAGAGGTGACCCAATGTATACACCAGAAATGATAAAACGGTTTACACACCCGAAGTTTATGAAAGTGATTAAGAATCCAGATGGCTATGCTAGAGTTGGTTCTGAGATTTGTGGTGATGAAATGGAGTATTATATTAAAGTCAAAGATGGAAAAATCAACAAGATTGGTTTCAAAACATTTGGCTGTGCAGCTTCTATTGCAACATCGGATATGTTAGCCGAGCTATCTATTGGAAAAACACTAGACGAAGCTAAAAAGATTGCAGAGGAAGGAGTTATCAAGAAACTTAAAGGACTACCACAAGTTAAATTCCATTGCGCTAACCTAGCAACGAAAGCGTTAAGAGCAGCTATTGATAACTTTGAAAGTAAGAAATGAAGACAGAGAAAATAACATTTAAGAATTCTGTAGACGAGAATTTAGCCGGAGTAATACATATCCCGAAAGGAGAAGGCACTTTCCCAAGCATAATTATGATTCATGGTCTTGGTGGAACTAAAGACGAATGGGGCCAATTTACTCGAATGGCTAAAGAATTTTGCAAAAACAACTACTTAGTACTGCGTTTTGATTGTGCAGGATCTGGAGAAAGTGAAGGTAAATTTAGAGATATGACTCGAAAGAAAGAGTCTGGTGATACAAAAGCTGCAATTAAATTTTTGAAATCTAAAAAAAAAGTTGATAAAAAGAGAATCGCATTACTTGGTTTAAGTTTAGGTGCAGCAGTTAGTGTTCTAACCTGGACACCTGAAATTAAGACAATGGTTCTATTAAGTAGTGCTATTGTTGGTAATGTTCTTAGAGAAAGATATGAGAAAGATAAAAAGCGAATGAAACAAATCGCAGAGAAAGGATATTTTGTAAATGAAAGATATTGGGGAAATATTGAAATTAGTAAAGAACTTTTTTATGAAGCAGATACTTTAGATTTAAAACCAATAATGAAAAAAATCACAGCACCAGTACTATTAATTCATGGAACTAAAGATGTTGTAGTTCCAGTAACTTATGCTAAAGAAGCAGTTAATTATTTCCAAAATGCTAAATTAGAAATTATTGGCGGGGCAGATCATAATTATAGAATACAAAAACATGAACATAGAATGATAGAACTAAGTTTAGATTGGTTTAAGGAGTATTTGAAATGAACATAATAAAAACACGTAAGGATTTTCCATTGTTGGATAGGAAGAAGCCGATAATTTACTTTGATAATTCATGTATGACATTACGGCCGAGGCAAGTTATTGACAAAATTGTTGAGTATTATGAACGGTTTCCGACATGCCACGGACGAAGTGTTCACACTCTTTCTAATTTTGTAACACAGGAATTTGATGATGCTAGAAGAATAATTCAGAAATTTATTAATGCAAAAGACAAGGAAATTGTCTTTACAAAAAACTGTACTGAGGCCATAAATGTAGTTGCAAATGGTTTGGATTTAAACAAAGGAGATGTTGTGATTAATTCTGACAGAGAACATTCTTCAAATATTGTTCCTTGGTTAAAACTCCAGAAAGATAAAGGAATCAAACGAATCTACATCAAATCAAAGAAAGACGAGAGCTTTGATTTGAAAGCTTACGAAGATGAGCTTAAGAAAAATAAGGGAAAGGTAAAGCTTGTTTCAATGGTTTACATTTCAAATTTAGATGGATATATCATGCCTGTAAAACAAATAATCAAACTTGCTCACAAATACAAAGCACCTGTGCTGTTAGATGCAGCTCAAGCTGTTCCACACATTGCAATTAATGTAAAGAGATTAGATGTTGATTTCCTAACATTTTCAGGACATAAAATGTGCGGACCAAATGGTGTTGGTGTATTATATGGTAAGAAAACGCTATTGGAGAAGCTTAATTCTTTTATTGTTGGCGGAGACACAGTCTCAAATACAACATACAAAGATTATGAAGAGATGCCAGTTCCAGAAAGATTTGAAGCTGGTCTGCAAAACTATGCTGCGGTAATGGGTTTAGGAGCAGCTTGTAAATACTTGAAGAAAATTGGAATGAATAATATTGAAAAACATGTTGCGAAACTCGATGATAGATTAAAATCAGATTTACAAACAATTCCGCGAGTTAAATTAATTGGAAACAAAGAAACACATGCAGGAGTTACAACTTTTGTGATTGATGGAATTAATTATCATGATGCAGCTATGATTCTCGATTCTGCAAATATTGCAGTTAGATCTGGACAGCATTGCGTACATTCTTGGTTTAATGATAGAAAGATTTCTGGAAGCATTAGAGCTAGCCTATACTTTTACAATACAGAAGACGAAGTAAAACAATTCATAATTGCGGTGAAAAAGCTGGCTAGTTACTTGTAGAAACCCTTAAAAAGCTAAAATTCTCTTTTTAGAATATGGTTAGCAACATACAGGGTGATTATCCCTGCTGCAATTAAAGAACTTCTAGCTAGCCAAGTTAATCTTAAATGTTAAATATTAAATAAGATTAGTGAGTAATATGCGCGGGTGGCCAAATCCGGTACAGGATTTAAGACTTCGAAAGAGACTTTTCCTGCGGGAAAAGGCGTACGGTTGCAGCCCGTAAGATTGTGGGTTCGAATCCCACCCCGC
>JAFCCX010000055.1 GCA_017609995.1 Candidatus Pacearchaeota archaeon
AGTACAGACATAGCCTTCTTCTAGACCAGCCTCTCCGTCACACTCTTCATCTCCATTGCCCGTGACATCTCCACTGAATTTTTCATAACAAGAACCGCAATCATTTGGACAAGTTACACAATTTTCCCAACCAAAACAAACTCCGTTTCCGCAGGATGGAGGACCACCACCACAGTTAGAAGTACATTCTGGCTCACCACAATCTTCATCCACTAATCCATCACAATCGTCATCTAGGTCATTGTCACAGATTTCATCTGTGGATTGTGTATTTTGTTCACATGTTCCCCAGAAACCGTCTACACAGGTTTGAGTACCTGCTGAGCAGATACCTAAATTTCCTGTGTCACATGATCTTGTTTCGTCAGAAGTACATTCAGTTACTTCATCACAAGTATAGTAAACGTAGTAAGAATCGTTAGCTACGGTTACAGTAGTAACAAACTCTGAAGTAACGGTATCTAAGTAAGCTTCATCTTGATTTGGATTACCAAATATATGTTGGCTATCATTCCATGCTTCATAAGGATCACCTGAATCATTCTCTATACTAATGAATTCTCCACCTTCAATGGTTAGCAAACCATGAACAGCTTCTTGAGCTTCGGAATCATGAGAATGAGAACCATATAAGAAGACTTTTAATTTATTTACATATCTTTGAATAGCCATACCTGGAACATCTTCAGTTAGATCTGAATCTGTATCTTCTAAAGAAATCCATTCTCCTAAACTGTAAGGGGTAGGATTTATTCCTACAAAGATTTGATCTGAAACATCTCCACCATTCCAGTTCTTGTAACCTGTAGAAGTTACATCAACTACTGAAAGATAATCAACTTTAAATTTACATGTAGGTTCATCACAATCATCGTCATCTGTATCCACTAAACCATCGCAGTCATCATCTAGACCATTATCACAGTCTTCGGTGACGGCTGAAGTATCCTGGACACAGTCTCCCCAGTAACCATCTGGGTCACAGGTTTGAGTACCTGCTGAGCAGATACCTAAATTTCCTGTGTCACATGCTCTGGTTTCTTCAGGAGTACAGTCATCAGGCATAGGTGCGTTGAAAGCTACACAGTAATAATCCTGACCTAACTCAAGAGGACTTATTTGATCGTAGTTATCAAATTTGTATCCATCAGTATGACATAAGATCTCAGCTGAAACTGGATCATCAGTCCCACCTGCTGGAGGATAAGTGAAAGGATAATATCCTTCTTTTAATACTTCTCTTACCCAGATCTTTGTGTATCCTAATAGATCACTAATTTGAGCTGTAGCTGGATTATCTATTCCAGTACTGGTGTCAAAGTCAATCCAGCCTGCAGCTTTACCTATATAACTTCCTGTTTCTTTCTGGACTTGTCCGTCAAAACCCCATTGGAAGTCCCAATCAGACTCGAACCAACATTTTTCTTTAGAATCAGTTACGTAATTTTCAATTAAAGCTTCTGTAATTTGAGCAGGATTACTAGAATTACTTGACCAATTAGGTAAGTATTCTTCTGCTTCACAAACTATTTTATAACCATAAATATTTAATGGATCGGTTTCTTCTATGCAGTCTTCTGGACAATTCCTCCCAAGCATTCTCCATGTTGATCTGGTTGATCACAACCTATTGTAACTAAACCTTCGCAACATTCTAAGGCGTCAGGAATAACAGCTCCGCTTCCACCTTCTGGAATACATTCTGTTTCTTCGATAGTACAGTCAGAAGAACAACCGTCTCCATCTGTAGAGTTTCCGTCATCACACTCTTCACCTTCTTCTAAAACTTCGTTACCACAAACAGGATCGCAATCTTCATCTACTTCACCATTACAGTTATCATCTAGATCGTTATCACAGATTTCATCGGTAGCTTGTGTATCTTGGACACAGTCTCCCCAGTAACCATCTAGGTCACAGGTTTGAGTACCTGAAGCACAGATACCTGGAATCTCAGAGTCACATGATCTTGTTTCTTCGGGAGTACATTCGGTTACCACGGAACAATCAGGACCTGGAATAGTTAAATCAAAGTGAGGCTGATTACCATGGTTCTGGTCACCTGCCTGTCCTGCTTTAATTACAGCTATGGCTCCAGATTGATCAACAGCATATTGTCCTTCAACAGTTACTTCATAGGTTCTGCCTGTATCCCATTCACCTTCTGTCTCCCATTTAACACCTGTATGAAGGGTAGAACCATCATATCCTATCTCGTCAGCTTCAGGAGAGGTACTTACTTCACCTTCTGAAATACAAGAATCCCACACCCAATGTGATAGGTCAGGGCCTTCTCCTGTCTTTGTTAGAGTATAGCTCCAAGTAGATCTGTCATTTTGACTGTCTAAAGTTACCCCATTAAAAGTTACTGTATAGTGACTTGATTGAGGTAATGTCCCAGCTAATACTGAAATAGCAGGTAACAAAGAGCTACAAACAAAAACTAAAGCTACGCTGAAAGCTAAGAGTTTTTTTATTGTATTCTTTTTCATGTTTTTTTATTACTTCTTAGTTAAAAACTGTTACTAGAGTGAACAAAATCCAACTCCTAGTGTTTTCCTAAGGAAGTAGGTCATTTAATGTCCGATTAACTCAAACTGATTAATTATTTAATTTTATAAAAATAAGACGAACAAAGAGCTGTGTGAACAAGCACCTCCTTGGCTTGTCCGTAGGAAATATACAATCTCCAATTTATATTAAAAGACTAGCATAACTTAAAGAGAATGTCAATAGCAATCACTCATGATAATCTTGTCTCCTAGCTCCAAACCAATATCTCGAACTTCCCCTGCATTTAACTCCAAAACATACCTTGCCTCTTCTTTAGGAGAAAAGCTTTCGCATTTCTCTTCTCGGCAAGGCTGAGCGTTTTCCTTAATATCTACCACTTTTTTATCTTCATCTATCCAAATTATATCTAAAGGAATAAGAGTATTTTTCATCCAAAAAGAATACAAGCCTTCTTCTTTAAAAACAAACAGCATCCCCTTTTGAGGATCCAGAGAATCTCTGAACATTAATCCTTTCTTTCTTTCTTCTTGAGTCTGGGCTATTTCAATTCTAAAACAATTATCCTCAAAGCAAATCTTGTTTCTATCAAAATAAATAACAAGAAAGGCAATTACTACTAATACAATTAAGAAATATACTTTATTCATTTTTTACTTGTTAGCTCTCTTAAAGCATCTTTGGCTATCCATCTAGCACTCTTTGAATCAATCTTTTCAATTTCTTTAGCTAACTTTATAGCTTTTTTATTTAAAGTCAAATTCCTTTTTCCTATTTGTCTTAAAGCCCAGTTGACAGCTTTCATTACAAAATTCCTTTCGTCACAGGAATGTTTCTTAATTAAAGGAAAGAATTTTTCAAAATCTTTATCTGAAGCTTCCTTGTCATGAACTGCCAAGACAGCTATTAAAACAAATCCTGCTCTTTTAACAAACTCTTCTTTTCTTTCTGCCCATTCGGAGACTTTACGATAAGCAAACTCTGTTTTATCAAAAAGACTAGAGCAAACTTGATCGCAAACATCCCAAGAGTCAAAATCTGAAACCCATTTCTCCATTTGTTTTTCTGTAAATTTGCTAGGTTCCGCAATAAAGCCTGCTAAAATTCTTGCCTCATGAATACCTGAGGCCCAAAGTTCAAGAGCTAACTTATGATCTTTTCCTATTTTCTTCGCTAAAGGTCTAAGAACAGAAATAGAAATTCCTAAGGTGCCCTTAGGATTTATTCCAAACCTTGCCATCCCTTCAACGTTTTTGGGATTGGCTTGTGACTTTAACTTTTTAATAACTTCTTTTTTGGTCATTAATCATTATACATTAAAATGTATTGACTATTAAAATAGAAAAGATATACTGATTACAGACTTGAAATCGTCTTTAGAAATAAAGTGGACTAAGAGTCAGAAACGGTCGTTCTTTAAATCAAATTTAAATTAATTTATGGAACCAACAGACAATAAGTCTCAAGGTAATTTCTCTCGTGAAATGGTAAAAGGAAGTTGGAACTGCTCTGATTGTGAAAAAGAAATAACAGAGCTTCCATTCGAGCCTGCACCAGACAGACCAATCTATTGCAAAGAATGCTGGTTAAAAAGAAGAGATCAAAGACCTAGACGTTAAATGTAAAAAAGCCTCCTAGAGATAAGGGGCTTTTTCATTTGATACTCTCTCTTGGCTATACAACAATGTTAGAACTTGTTTTATATAAAAAAACCACCTAAAAGGCAGCCTTGGTTATCCACACGTTAGCTCCCCCTATGCGACAAAGTTAGAACCTATTTAGTTGGTATTTGAATAAAAAAAGGTGGATTAACATTATCAATCCACATATTTTGAAAGAGTAGTGGGAACATTTGGTTGTTTTTTTAAGATAACTGGCTCACCTATATTTTCGCTTAGTTTTTTGGCAATTGGCTCCAGCAGGTCAGCTAATTCTTTGTATCTCTTAGTATCATGTATGTTAATAATGATTTTCCCATCTGCCTGAGGATCGTTCCAAAGGCTTATCCAGCGACTAAGACGAAAAGCGAGTATGCATTTTTTCCTTGGCAACCATAAAAATCTTGGCATCTTTTCAAAAATAACTAAATAAGCATACTTTGCACCATAACCATCGGTTCTTCTTTTTGTCTTATGCACTATATGACCTGAATATTTTTCTTCCTTTTCAAAAAGCTTAACCGTTTGGTCAAAGAAATCTTTTAAGCTATTTAATTCCCATCTAAATCTTCCCGCACGATTCACTTCTTTTTCTCTTATAACAATCGGTTTTTCTAACATTAATTCAACTCCAATCTAATTTTACTTTACAATAGCATGGTTCTTGAAAAAGTCAACCTCAATGCGTAAAACCACCTCTATTACGAGGCGGCAGCATTATCCACAAGTAGCTCCCCCTATGCAACAAAGTTAGAACCTGTTTTAGTCTAAAAACCTAAGAGAAGAGATAATTTGATCAAAAGATTCATTCATTTCTTTTTGGAATGTCGGCGATTTCAATTGATAAATCCACAAAACAGAACTTTTTCCTTCTCTTTCTTCTAACGGGAAAATTGCAAATCTAAAAGGTCCTGCTCCTTCCAGGCGCGAGAAAACCATTCCTATGTCTACAACATGTCCTTTTTCTCCTGATTTTGTAATCACTTTATATGAAAGAAAACCATCTAGGGGTAAA
This sequence comes from Candidatus Pacearchaeota archaeon, assembly GCA_017609995.1. Taxonomy (GTDB): domain Archaea; phylum Nanobdellota; class Nanobdellia; order UBA10117; family JABICX01; genus JAFCCX01. The sequence goes on from JAFCCX010000055.1 coordinate 5,185, forward strand.
TCACAATTTCTAAAATCTGGTTTTTCTATAGTCTCTTCGTTCCAATCAATATTACAATTAGATTTTATGGGTAAAATATCACCTGAAA
>JAFCCX010000056.1 GCA_017609995.1 Candidatus Pacearchaeota archaeon
CAAGGAAATTGGTACGGGTAGATGTAGAATGTACTTTGGAACAAGAGATGCTTCTTTTGAAAAACGATTCCCAAGTGGGCCTTGTTTAGAAGATAAAGGTATACAAGCTAAGTGTGGCGTTTATGCGAAGTGTTTCGCTCCAAGAGATTAAGGTTTCTTCCAAAGAATCCCTTTAGAAAAGGTCTTCTAACCCCAAATTAACTATGGTTTCTTCCACCTTATTTCGTAGTAAGTTACATCACCTTCATCATCAACAAGTCCAACTAAAAGTTTCTTTCTAGTTGAATGAGCAACCCGATTCATTGCTGAAAATTGTCTCCATGTCAGACCTGCATTTTCCTGTGCTGCAAAAAGCACCCACTTTGCATGGTCTTGTCCTGGTTTTATTCCTCGTCTATAAACTCGGAAATCTGCACCGAACTTTAGAGCTGTTTTCAAAATGTAACCTCTAGTTCTAAGATCTCGATAAACTCTATATCTTGTCCAAAAGTTTTGCTCCATTTTAGCAGACATTCTAGCAAAACCTTGAAGAGTTAGTGGTTTAGAACTAACTGAGTAAACTTCTATTTTTTCTCGCTCCATTAGATAAAGAGCTTCTGAAAGTCCAAGTTCAATTCTCTTGCTTTTAACTCCATGAATCTCGCCAAAACTAGACCTGTCATAGAACGGTAAGAACCGCTCATAATCTTCTTCAACAAAGACTTTGTCACCAACAATGTGCGCTTTGATAGGGCTATCTAGCTTCTTTGCTTCTGGAATTGGTTCTTGTTTTACAATCTTCTTTTTAATTACAATTTTCTTTTTAGTTTTCCTCTTTTTTACCATTGAAATTCAGAAATCTATTCGCCAGATGCAGAATCTGCAAAAGGCTATGAATGATCTCCGCCTCCAATTATATAGTGTAATCAATACATTTAAAAGTTTTTACTTTAATATGGTACTATGTCAGACTATGATTCTTTAGGAGTTAAAGTTAAGAGAAAAATATCCAGATTAGCTGAACGACTCCATGGAAAGGTATCTGATGAAATTCATTATATTGATCTAGTAAGAATTAATCCAGTGTATGCCCAAACAGTTTCTAATTTAATTGCTCACATGAGTACACAGAAAGGAATTGTAGATGGATTTAGAGATATTGTTAAAGCAGATGCTGTAGAGATTGTAAAAAGTAACTCTAACTATCGACCTCGCAACTGGGATGGATCGATAATGTCCTTAGAAGATGTTGTTGATCAAATGGAATGTAAAGATCAGCATATAGAATTATTAAGAATTAGAGCTAGAACTTATAAAAGTGGGCGAACATTATTCAATATTAGCGCGCAAAATAGATTTAATGATTATCTTGGAACTTTTATTTTCTATTCAGCAGAAGGCAAAGAACCACAATTTCGTACACCACGTCCTATTGTTGAAATGCGTAAACAAGCTGCAGCAGCAAACAGTAATGCTTAAAAACCTGAATTGTATTCTTAATTATACAGCTAAGCTGGATGTCAAAATCTACTTGGTTTTTCTAACTTAGCTGAACATTAGGTTTCGTGGATAAGGACAGGAGCAACGAAGGCTATATCGTTGCGACTCCGACACGTTACCAAAACGAAAAACAACAATGAAAATCGTGTTTTTAGGTACATCAGCTACCTTCCCAACAAAAGATAGAAATCACACAGCCATCTTACTGAGATACAGCTCAGAGGCTTTGCTCTTTGATTGTGGCGAAGCTACTCAAAAGCAGCTAAGAATCTCTGGCGAAAGCCCAATGAAGATTACTAAAATCTTTATCTCACACTGGCATGGAGACCATGTTCTTGGTATTCCTGGCTTGCTACAAAGCATGGCTATGAACAATAGAAAGGAGCCTCTTGAAATCTTTGGTCCAGAAGGTTCTGACCAAATGTTCTGGAAAATCTATCACGCTTTCCAGATTAAAGCCCCTTACAATATTACTGTTCATGAAATCAAGAATTTAAGATCAATTAAGAGCGTCTGTGTTAGTGGGAACTATGAAGTTCTTGCTATGAAGGTTCAGCACTCTATTCCTTGTATTGCTTATGCTTTCCAAGAAAGAAGCAAATACCGAATTAAGAAGGATTTTGTTAGAAAATACAATCTACAAGGCAATCCTTTACTGAAAAAGCTTCAGCAAGGAAAGGATATTGTCTATAATAAGAAGAAAATCAGAGCAAAGGACGTTACTTTTGTGAATTATGGAAAGAAAGTTACTATCATTTTGGATGCTCTTTATGAGGAAAAACTAGCTAAAATCGCTGAAAATGCTGATTTATTGATATGTGAGGGCACTTTTTCAAACAAAATGCGGGAAAAAGTCAAGGAAAAGGGCCATATGACAGTCAAACAAGCAGCTAAAGTTGCTAGGAAAGCTAAGGTAAAACAGCTGGTTTTAACTCACTTTAGTCAGAGATATAAGAATCTAAATGAGCTAGCTAAAGAAGCTAAATCTGTGTTTAGGAACACTAAGCTAGCTAAGGATTTTATGGTTGTTAATGTTTAATCAGCTTTACTGATTCTTAATTTTATTTCTCTTTGCTCATCAAAACCATATATAAATTCAACATATTTTGATGTGTCTTTCTCTGGAAGCCAATCATATATACTCATAAGTTTAACAAATCGGTCATATTTCTCAGAAGGTAATGTTGCTGTCACTTCATTCCAAGGTTTTCCAGTAGAATATACTGAACCTGCTTCAACTAAAAAGTCTCTAAGTTCTGTTAATTCTTTTCTTTTAAATCCCCGCAAAAAGATTTTTTCAGCAGGTAATTCATATAAAACTCTTTTAGGATATCGCGCATTAGTCTCATAGTCTGGATGGTTCTCTGTCCATTCAGTTATCCTGTTTTCTAAGAGATATCCGATAATATCAGATTTAGGCATTTTATTCCTCTTCTAGCCAATCAATAAATCCATCCCACATGGATTTTTCTTTCTTTCTGCTTTGTCTTGTTGGTTTTCTAGCTGGTTTTTTAGCTGATTTTCGTCGTGGAGCTGGTTCTTCATCATCTTCCATGAACCAGTCAACTACATTTTGCCAAGCACTTGACTCTTGTTTTGCTCGCTTTTTGGCTTTTGGTTTAGCTCGTCTTGATTTTGGCTCCTCAAAAGCGATTTCAATTTCTTCATCTTCAGCTAACCAGTCAGAGAACTTTCCAAACAAGCTTTTTTCTTTTTTTTTTCGTCTTCGTGGTGTCTCTGCAACAACAGTTTCATCTGTTACATCAAAAAGACCTGCTCGATTCATATAATAAATCAGAATAAGTATTACAAGTACTACAACAATTATGTACCAATAATCATATAATACAGATGGCACACCTTCAGCTTGCGGAATCTCAGGTAGCTTAATCTCTGGCATCTCTGGTAATTCAGGTAGTTCTGGTGCTGAAAGACCAGCAATCCTTTCTCTTATGCCACTAAACCAGCTACTTATTCGGTCTGTAATATTACCAAGGGTTTCAGTTACTGCGCCAGTTATTACTGCAGGTGTAATGTTCTCTGTTTGATTATCAGTTGGTCCTGGTTGTGGTAGCAAAGATGGTTCAACTGCATTAATTATTATTGTTGTAGCGCTGGATATTACTCCGTCTTGTTCTCTAGCTGCAACAGTTACTGAGTAACTTCCTTTCTCAGTCTGATCAGGAACAGATATATACAGATATACTGTCTCTGCGCTGTTTCCATCTAATTCAACTGAACTTGGATTAAG
>JAFCCX010000057.1 GCA_017609995.1 Candidatus Pacearchaeota archaeon
AGAAAATGTTGAAGAAGGCAAGGGGTAGCAGTGAGATAATTTCAATAGGTGGAGGTTCGACAATTGACGTAGGAAAGTACATTGCTTTTCACCTTAAAATACCACACCTTGCAATCCCGACAACGTGCGGGACTGGTAGCGAGGTAACCAAGTATGCGGTATTTGTAAAAGATGGTAAAAAGTGGTCGATGGAAGATGAGAGATTAATCCCAACTCACTACATTCTGGAGTCAAGTTTTTTAAAAACACTCCCAGAAGAGGAAGTTGTGAACGGTAGACTAGACGCACTTTCACAAGCGATTGAAAGCACTTGGTCACCGTTAGCAACAAAGGAAAGCAGAGAGTGTTCAGAATTGGCAATCGAGAATACGTTAAACGGTGATTATCTATTGGGGGCCAACTACTCCGGAAGAGCAATCAACATAACCAGAACCTCAATTTGCCATGCTATTTCTTACCCGCTGACTTTAAAATACGGTATACCTCATGGGATGGCTTGTGGAATGACACTAAAAAGATTCATGAAAAGAAACGGCACAAGAAACAAAGAAGTTGAAAAGTTTATTGATGACAACGTGATTTATAAGAAGGTTTGTTGGAAATATGTGGCTAAAGAAGCTCTAAAATCTAGTAGAGCGCAAAACATGAAAAAAGGGATAACTCTCAAAGAATTAGAGAGTATCCTATAACCAAAGGGCTACAATGTAGCCCTACAAACCAAATGAGCAATTTCAAATTAGGATATTTGCCAATGACCGCAGATTTGTTGCATATAGGGCATATAAGAGCAATAGAACAATGCAAAGAGAAATGCGACGTGCTTTTTATAGGACTTTTAACCGATACGGCAGTCAAGAGATATAGAGGAGAAAAGCCAGTGATACCTTTTGAGGAAAGAAGAGAATTGCTTGAGGCTTTAAATATGAAAAATGTTTGGATTGAGACACAACGAAGTATTGACATGACAACGAATTTAAAAAAGTTTAGTATAAATGTAGCATTTTCAGGGGATGGGTGGGAAGAAGAAGAGATTGAAGCAATGGAAAAGTGCCAGGTAGTTACTGGAACGTTTGACTATTGCAAGAAACAGTCAACAACTAAAATTAAAAACAAGATAAAAACCCTATGAAAATTGCTATTGTTCCAAACAATACTGATAACAACTGCTACGGAGTGAGAAACGCAATGCCAGCAGAATTTTTGAGAAAACTAGGACATGAGGTGAAGGTTGAAAATAAGTTTGAGGTTTTACAGGATAAGCTAGGAAGAAAAGCGTTAAATCCGAGGTTGATTGATTGGTGTGATGTGATAGTATTCAATCGCCACTACAATATGGACAACCCGACAATGGTAAACGTGTTTAATTATGCTAAGGATAACGGGAAAAGAGTAATTTATGAAACAGATGATTTACTCGAAGCGCTGGAAACTCACAATCCAGGATATAGAGAGATACAGAAAAACGTTAGCATGGTACCGATAATGGCAAAAATGGCAGACGCTTGTACCACGACAGGGCCGTACTTGAAAGAAGAACTTGAAAAGTATAATAAGGATGTAATTGTTTTGCCTAATTGTGTTGACCCCAAAAAATGGAAAGAACGGAAGAAAGGAAACAAGACTGTAAAGGTAGGATGGGCTGGCGGGAGTTCTCACGTTGTAGACTTGATGATTATAATGGACGTTATTAAGGAGCTTAAACAATCACTAGACTTTGACTTTATTGTATTTGGACTAGCACCTATGCCGTGGGATGAGTACATGAAATTCAACGCCAAGCGACACAGCAAAGAGAAGTTAAAGCATGTTATACAAGTTGCCCCTTGGTACGGGAAAACAATTGAGATTGACCAGATGTTTAGACATTTACAATGGACACACCAACCATTTGTAAAACTACCAAAATTCAATCAGACATTATCAGATTTAAATTTAGATATTGGACTTTGCCCACTAGAAGACACAAGGTTTAACCGTTGTAAGAGTGCAATCAAATTTTACGAATATGCAATGGTAGGAACCGCAACACTGGCAAGCCAAGTATCACCTTATAAGGAAGAAGTGGGATATTGTGCAAAGAATAGACACAATAAATGGAAGTCTAAACTTAGAAGATTGATTGAAGACGTTTCTTTCAGAAACGACTTAGCAAGAACACAGAGAAATTGGGTTTTAGAGAACAGAGACATAAATAATCAAATTAATAAATGGGAAGATGCCTACAGGAACATATCCAATAATAGGAATATCAGTGATGGGGCATGATGGAGATATTCGAGATTGTCGCATGGGGTTTTTGAGATGTGGACATACCGACTGGGATATGCAGAACGAACGAGCAACAAATCAAATAGGGAAATATGCAAAGACAACTGGTATTTATTCAGACAAATCAGGAAATTTTACTAAAAAAACAGGTAACTTTGCTGATAAGTCGGGAAATTTTTCTAAGAAAACTGGGAACTTCACTGATAAAGTAGAAAACTTTACTAACAAGGAGGGGACTTATAGTGACAAGTCAGGAAATTTTACTAACAAAGACGGAAATTTTACTAACAAAACAGGAAATTATACTAATTCGCCTAACAGAATAAACTAATGGCTAAAGGCTACACAACTCAACAGCAAGTAGAAAACTATTTACAAATAGATATTTCAGAAGACCTTGCTTCCCAGATGACAAGCTGGATTGAGATGGTTGAAGATTATATTGACAACTACACCGGGAAAGAATTTGACAGTACTACTGAATTAAGAAAATTTGATGGAACAGGGATGATATCTCTATGTATTGATGACGCTACTGGCGTCTCTTCTGTTTATATGACCTCAGATGACGCCACTTCATCAAGTGGCACACTTTCAAATTCTGACTATCATTTGTACAGATTCGACAACCCAAACAAAAGCCCGTATAATAGAATTGAAATAAACCAAAATGGGTCATTTTCATGCTGGGACAGAGGTAAGAAGAATATTTGGATAACTGGAACGTGGGGCTATTCGTCCATTCCTTCTGATATCAAAATGGTGGCAACAAAGTTGGTGGCGTCGTTGGTAGTAGTAGGGAAAGAGGGCGGAGCTAAAGGACCGATCAACTCTTATTCAGAAGGTGACTTGACTGTTAACCATGGAGGATTTGATGAAATGATCGAAAACGATAGCACGTTAAAAAACACACTTGAACACTACCGAGACAAGAAGATGAAAACAATAAAACTAACTAGAACATGAGACTACCTCAAACCAATTCAACTGTTTCAATTAAGCGTAGAACGATAACGACAGGGGATAAAAAACAATCAGCCACTATTCAGACAGGGATTGAAGCATATATAGGAGACTATGGCACAACCGCTGATCACGAGCAGTCTTATTTGATAATGCTGAATGCCGAGGATGTAACCTCGACAATCAACCCAGACACAGATGTTATAAATGATGGAACCGATAACTATAAAATAGCCAATTCAGGAAAAAGGACTTATCACTATCAATTGAGATGTATTAAAGCAATATGAGATACACGATTAAAACAAAAGGGTTAGATTCATTGATTAGAAATTTGCATAATGTAGAAGTTAAAAAAGAGTTCATAAAGGCATCAAACGGAAGTTCCAGTAGATACCAGCCAACTCCAGAAATCGCATATTATGAAGCCTGCGAGCATGGGGATGACATCAGCGGAAGTTTACACAGACCTTGAATATGCGGTGCCGGTACATGAAGGGCATAATATAGTAGCATTCGGGAGAGCAACCGGAAGAAAACAGAGAGCTAACCCTTGGATGGACAGAGCGGTTAAAAAGTCAGATGGATTTATAAGTAAATTATTTGATAAAACAGCAGATAAAGTCGTTAAAGAAATAACAAAATAAACAAAATGATAATCAAGCCACACAACAACAAAAGCGTAAAAGCAACAAACGAAGATATAGAAAGGATAAAAAACGATAGCAAGGAGATGTTAAAAGA
>JAFCCX010000058.1 GCA_017609995.1 Candidatus Pacearchaeota archaeon
ATTTATAGCTAACTGATCAACTGCCTTTGGAGAAAAATCTTTTTGCTTAGTAACCATATTGAAAATTCTTTTTACAATTCTCTCATCTTCAGCACTTATTACAGCTTCCGTAAAGTCGGGAATGCCTTTTTCGTCAAAAGAAACATTTATTCCAGATTCTCTTAAAATGTTATTTAGTTTTGGCAAAAGATTATCTTTAGGTAATTGTTCTCTTGGTAATTTGGATATTTCTTTTCCCCACTTAGTTCTAGCTTGTTGCTTGATTTGATTAACTGATTTTCTCACATCTCTTCCCACGCTAGCCACAACATCAGCAGCTTTTCCCCTCAGACCTTTTCTCGCTTCTTCAGGTCTACTTAAAATCGTTTCTATAACTTCTCTACTCTTTCCAGTAAAAGCACTTCCTACTCTCTTTAATGCTCCACTAATAAATCTAAGTGGTGCTTTCGCTGCTTCTATTCCTACAGGTATTGCCGCTCCAATGATACCAGCTTGAACAACTCTTCCTTTATCAATCTTACCTTCTTCGGCAAGTTGTCTAGCCGCTGTAAATCCTGCCGCAGAAACTGCTCCTGTCAATGCTCTTCCTTTTAATCCTGCTTTTCCTATTGCTTCAGCTCCTCTCACTAATGCAGACGGAATTGTTCTACCAAAAGCTGTTGGAGCTCCAGTAATTCTACCTCCTATTCCAGCTCCTGCAGTTGCAGCGGTTATAGCAGCTTCAGCAGTTCTTCCTGCCACTTGAGTAGGAGTAATCATACTTTTTTCCAATTCTTGTTCTTGTTCTTTTGAAAGATTCATTTGCTTAATGTTTCCCAATGCAATCTTTTTAATTCTTTCTCTTTGTTTTCCCTCTGGCAAAGTCCTTAATCTTCTTAAAAGTTGATTCGTTATATCAGCAAGGCTTCCTCTACTCTCAGATACTTTTTGTTGTTCTTTAGTAGCTAAAACAGTTTCTGCTACATCTGTTGGAAGTTTTCCAAACTGAAATGCTGACCTACCTAAAATATCAAATGCACCCTTAGCTACGCCTAGAGCTTTTTGCCCAAAGGTTTGAGGTTGCTGTTGAGTCTGTTGTTGGGCTTGTTGTTGAATACTAATTGACTTCTGTTTAAGAGCCTCAAAAGCTGAAGAGTTAGTAGTAGATTGTTTTTGTTTTAATTGCTCAAATACTGATTGAGTTGTTTTTATTGGCATATTATCTATATTCTACTTTATTGCCTTCTGACAATAATTGATTTATTTCTTCTCGACTTGCTGTTGTTGAAAAAGAATCTCCACTAGGACTCGTAACATTAATATCTGCGTCAATTCCAGACGCACTAGCAAAAGCTCCTTTTATTTTAAGTAATTGCTTTCTAAAATCCTGTTCAGATAAGTTCCTTCCCAACGAACTAGAAGCTTCTGAAAGCATTTTACCCTCAAAGTCAGATATTGTTCCTTGCCCTTTTAATTTTTGCCTATTTTCCAAACTCAATATACCAATGATTTGATTGAATTGATTTTTGGCTAATGCTCCAGCAGTGCCTGGTAATGGTCCAATAAATGGTAACCCTTGAATAAGACCAGTGATACTTTCCAAGCCTGGACTATTCAATAAATCTGTTACCAAACTATGAGCATCTAATGCATCTGATTTTGCTGCTTCTACCGATACTTTTTTCTCTTCTGCTTTCGCTATATCAGTTACCGATAATTGTTTTCCTGTTCCTGGGATTGCTAATTCATATTTTTTAGTTTCTGAATTCCAAGTGTAGAATCCACTCTCTGCATTTCCTATTGTGTCTGGTGCTTTTTCTGCGACTTCTTTTGGAGCTACTCCAGCAGTTGCTTCAAATTGTCCTGTAGCAGGATTAAATTCAAATCTTTGTTGTCCAGGAGTCAAGGTAAATGGTTTAGGAGGTTTTGCTGCTTCTTCTGCTCTTGATAGTTTAGCTTCTTCAAATCCTAATTGAGCTTCTGATACATCAAATGCTGCTTTTCTTTGAGCCTGTAAAGTAGAAAGTTGTGCCTGTAATGGGAGTGCTTGAATTCCCGCTCTAGTGGTTATAGCTTTTTGCTGTCCAGTAATAAATGGAGTTGCTATTGGCTGTTCTGCGGCTTTTTGAAGACCTAATTCTCTTGAAGCAATCAAGTTTTGTAGTTGTTTTTGTAAACCAATTTCTTCTTGAGTCGGAGCAACTGATTCAGTAATTCTTTTTTGAATATATGTTAAAGAATCTCTTAAGCCTTGTAGCTCAGATGGTTGTTGAGTTGGCGGTGTAGGTGTTACTGGTTGGGTTGGAGATATTGGTGTTGTCGGAGTTACTGCAGGAGTTGGAGTAGTAGGAGTAGATAATTGTGGCTTTGTCGGAGCTAATAAAACCTTGCCACCTGCACCAGTTATTCCTTCAGTAGCAATTCTTTCTTGGAGACCACCAAAAGTAGACTTAATTTTACTTAATTGTTGTTCAATTTGCTTAAGTTTTTTTTTTTTTGTTAATCCCATATTATTTTAATAAATTTCTTTTAATTTTATTTTACGACTTTTTTAATTTAATTACTATACTGCTGTTTTGTCTAATGTATATGTTGTTCCTCCACTTCTTAATTTTAAATCTGTTCCATCAAACCAGAAATCACCATCTGATAAATTTGTTGTCGGTGATGGACTCCCAGAAAACCTAATATGCGAATAATCATTATCTGTTCTTAAAAATAGACAAGTGTCTAATGCCCCAGAAGCATCTCCTGCAACTATCTCGATTAAGCCTACATTGTTTGCATTATTACTTACTTTATCTCCAAAGAAAAATCCTGTTTTGTCTAAGTCCGTTTGAAAAAGCTTACTTACTAACCCACCATTAGTATTTGTTCCAACCATACTAAATCCTATACCTGAACTTGTTTGAATATGGACAAGTTTTGTTGTGTTTGAACCATTGTTTATTATGTTTATTGCTGTTCCAGAACCAGCCCCCATTCCTATATTAACAACATCAGCTGTTGCGTCTGTATTTTCAAATAGTGTCAATGCCCTTTTAGAACCATCAGAATATAATTTGAGTGATTCATTTGCCGAACCAAGTAAATCGAAAACAATAGAATTAGAAGCATTAAAGGCTCTGAGGGTATTAGATGTCATAACTATTCTTTCTCCGCTAGTCGCAGTTTGAATAGTTCCACCAGTAATAGTTGAACCTGTTATTGTTCCTCTAAAGATACCATCACCCATTTCTGAATCACCATTAGCATCTAATCTCCACCCATTAGAACCAGATACAAAATTGCCACTTTGTAAAAGACCTGATTTTATTCTTGATACTTCTGTAAAATTAGTCAAAGAATTTGAAATCAAAGCTCTTACTTGAACTCCTGTAACAAAATCATTATCTTTTATATCGTCTAAATTAAATTCTTCAAATTGTTTTATTTCGTCTGTCATTGTTCATCATCATAAGTTGATATTTCAATTTCTATTGGAAGAATAACTGGAAGCTGAACTGTTCCCGTAAAGGTTAATTCCAGTAGAAAATTATTTTCTCCCCTTGCTGTTTTTAAGTCGG
>JAFCCX010000059.1 GCA_017609995.1 Candidatus Pacearchaeota archaeon
GAAAATTTAGTGTCTAATATTGCGATCTTAACTATAGATGACGTTGTTGAAGCAAAAACAAGACTGAAACGAAAACGTAGAGGACTAAAAGAAACTGAAAAAGCACAGATACAAAGCGATAGATATGCAATGAAATATGTTCGCTTTTGAGGTAAAATAAAATGCAATTCGTACCAAATCAAGTCATGGGATATGACCGAGCAATTACAGTATTCAGCCCAGATGGCAGACTTTTGCAGGTTGAATATGCAAAGAAAGCTGTTAGCTTAGGAGCAATGGCTTTAGGAATTACAGGTAAAGATCATGTTGTTTTAATGGCTGATAGACACCGAACAGATAATCTATTAATACCAGAATCTGTTCAAAAGATTTTCAGGATTGATAGACGAATACTATCAACATCATCTGGTCTTATCAGCGATGCTCGAGTACTAGTAAAGAAATGTAGAGTTCGAGCACAACAGCATAAATTAACTTACGGCGAAGATATAGATGTTGAAAGCTTAGTTAAGTTCGTAGCTGACATGGAACAAGCTTATACTCAGTATGGAGGTATCCGACCTTTCGGAATATCCTTCTTAATTGGAGGCCTTGAAGAAAAAGGTCCAGCCATCTTCTTGACTGAACCAAGCGGTATTTACTTCAAATACAAAGCTAAGGCAGTTGGAATGAATTCGCAAGAAGCAAATAAGCTCTTGCAAAAAAATTACAAAGCAAACATGGACTTGAAAGCTAGCGTCAAGTTAGCTATTCAAACTTTCAAAAAAGCACTTGGAAAAGAATTTAGTTATGACAGATTAGAATCTTCTGTTATAACTACTGATGGAATCAAAGAATTAGGTGAAGAAGAACTGAAGAAACTGAGTTGACTAACTAAATACAACGGAGAATAAGATGACACCACAATTGATGCAAATGGATAGAGAAAAGATTTCTTTAAATCTAGCTAGGCTAAAAAAAGGCGGAGATACTTTTGAAGTTATTCTTGATGATGTTGATGGTGCGCTGGAGATTAGACGAGGAAAAGATATTCCAGTTAAAGATGTAATTAATGGTGAATTTGTATTTAAAAATGCAAGAAAAGCTGAGAAAGCTACTGAGAAAGGAATGAAGCAATGGCTTGGAACTTCTGATCATTTTGAAGCAGCTAAAGTAATTATTAAAAAAGGAGAAATTAATCTCACTGCTGAAGAACGTCAAAAAATGCTTGAGAAGAAAAAGAAGAGAATTCTTGAGTTTATTCATAGGAATGCAGCAGATCCAAAATCAGGTTTACCCCTACCAATGCAAAGAATTGAGCTAGCTATAAAAGAAGCGAAAGTTAGCATTGACCCAGCAGATACTTTTGAATTCCAAAGTAAAAAAATAATTGAACAATTACAACCTGTTCTTCCAATGTCTTTTGAGCAAGCAAGATTTAGAGTTATTTTACCTGCAAAGTTTGCTGGTTCAGCTTACAGTGCAGTTAAATCAAAACACACTTTGCACAGTGAGACTTGGAGAAATGATGGTTCAGTTCAGTTTGAGATGCATGTTCCAGCTGGAACAAAATCAGATTTATATTCACTTTTGAACAAACTAACAAACGGTGAAGTTCAAATAGAGGAGTTGAAATAATGGAGATAGAAATAAATGGGCATCATGTAGCACATGTGGATTGTAAAGATATGGAAAGATTAGATATTCAGGTATTAGCTGAAACTAATGGTGACTTTCCAGTACCAAGTTGGAAAGGTCCAGTACCTACACCATCTCAAGCAAATGAAATTAAAGTACAAACTAGAACTGTATGTGATGAGATTATAGATACTGATCCAATTAATTATTTTAATTTGTTTAAAAAATATGAGAAGTAAAAATGATAATCAAGGAGTAAAAATGAAAGAAAAATTATTAGTAAAAAATAGAGAAATTGTAACACCTGGAGAGATTTTAGCAGAAGGAATGAGTTATTTACCTTCTGGAAAATCAGCAAGAGAAGATGAAAAAATCTTTGCAACATCTCTAGGACTAGTAAATGTTAAAGGAAGAGTCATAAAAGTAATTCCTTTAGCAGGCAGATATGTCCCACGAAGAGGGGACTCTGTAGTTGGAAAAATAACTGCAATTAGTAAATTTGGTTGGAGAGTTGATATTAAATCTCCATTTGATGCAGAACTAAATGTAGCAGAAGCTTCTAACAGATATATTGACACTAAACGAGTTTCATTAGATAAATTCTTTGCTTTAGGAGATCATTTACTTGCAGGAATTATTGAAATATCTGAAAGCGGATATATCAAGCTGAGCGCAAGAAACAGACCTTATCGAAGACTTGGTGGTGGAATTGTTGTAAATGTTTCGCCAAGCAAAATTCCAAGAATTATTGGAAAACAAGGTAGTATGATAAGAACCTTGAAAGACGAATCTAAATGCGAAATAATTGTTGGTCAAAATGGATGGGTTTGGATTAAAGGCGAACCTGAAAAAGAAATGAAAGCAATTCAAGCAATTAAAATCATTGAAAAGGAAAGCCACAAAAGTGGTTTGACTGATAAAGTAAAAAAAATGTTACGAGGTAAATCATAATGGGAAAACGAGGAGAAACAAAATTAATTGTTAATGGAAAAAGATTAGATGGAAGAAAGCTTAATGAGTTAAGACCTATCAGCATCAAAGCTGGTGTAATTCCTGAAGCAGATGGTTCTGCTATGGTTTCTTTTGGAGAAACTATTGCAATTGCAGCTGTTTATGGACCAAAGAAAGTTCTTCCAAAACACTTAGAGGAGCCAGATAGAGCTTATCTAAATATTTTATATGATATGGCTAGTTTCTCAACATCAGAGAGAAATCGACCAGGACCAAGCAGACGAAGTAGAGAAATCTCAAAAGTTATAAGAGAAGCTTTAGCACCTGCAATTTTGCTAGAAAAATATCCACAAACAAATATTGATGTGTTTATTGAAATCATAAATGCAAATGCAGGAACAAGAACAACTGCAATTAATGCAGCTTCTGTTGCTTTAGCTGATGCAGGAATTGAAATGAGAGATATGGTTGCTTCTGTAGCTGCTGGAAAAATCGATGGTAAAGTTGTAATTGATTTGTTCCAAGACGAAGATAATTTCGGAACAGCAGACTTACCAGCTGCAGTTATTCCGCGAACAAAGGAAATAACTCTTCTACAACTTGATGGAGATCTAACAAAAGCTGAGTTCAAAGAAATGAGAAAAATGGTATTTGATGCCTGTAAGAAAATCTCTGAACTACAAAGAAACGCTCTGAAAGAAAAATATAAAACAGAAAGTCAGGGAGGTGACTTATGAAAGAAGAAAATTCAGCTCTAAGAGATTATATCGCTAGTATTCTAAAGAAAAATTTGAGAGGAAACAATAGAAAACTAGATGAATATCGTAAAATCGAAGTAGATGTTAACCCAATAAACCAAGCTAATGGTTCAGCAAGAGTAAAAATTGGTGAAACTGAAGTTCTTGTCGGAATAAAGCTCGGTGTTGGTGAACCA
>JAFCCX010000060.1 GCA_017609995.1 Candidatus Pacearchaeota archaeon
TCTACTGTTGCACCATCTTTAACAGCCTGTTTGTGGTCATACACATCAACATAATCCCCGAATGTTTCCCTTGTACTTCTATACTTCTTGCTTATTGGGGTTCCTGTAAATCCAATGAATATTCCATTTGGCACGGCTTTTCTCATATTAGCCCCAAGTGTTTTGTATTGGGTTCGGTGAGCTTCATCAACTAATATGAAAACATTATGGTTCTCTGTTAGAGTAGGATATTCATCGCTTGCGTCTTGAAATTTCTGAATAGTTGTTATAATAGTTTGGCCAACCGGGTCGCCAAGCAATTCTTGCAACTCTTTTGCACTCTTTGTTTGAATAGGATTAGGAAATCCACATCTCTGGAATGTTCCTCTAATTTGGTCATCAAGATCAGTTCTGTCTGTAACAACTACTACTGTTGGATTGGCAATTTCTGTTATTCTTCTCAATTTAACCGCAGTCCACAACATAGACAAACTCTTTCCACTTCCTTGGGTGTGCCAAATAACACCACCTTTAGTTGTTTTCTTGCCACTGATTCGCTTCATTAAGTTGCTTACAGCCCTGAACTGCTGATACTTGCACACTTTTTTGACAATCTTTCCTTTCTCTCTTTCATATACAATATAATTCTGTACAATATCAAGTAAATTCTCTTTATTACAAACTCCAAACAAAAACACATCTTGGGAATATGGGGTTCTACCTAACTTCTTTTGTAAATCGTCAAGATTCAGTGGATATGCTTCTTTCCATTCGCTCCAGTGCCTTTCTTTTGTGAAGTTAGTTGCATACTTTAACTGATACTTGTATGTTGACACAACAATCTGTGCTGTGTTGAATAATTTAGGGCAGCCAGTGTTCCTGTATTTGTCTTCAGATTCTTGATACCTAAAAATCTGGCGCATACCCTGTTCCATCGGCTTTTGAATAACAGGGCTCTTGCACTCAATAACAACAACAGGCAATCCATTAATGAACAATACAACATCTGGTTTGTTTTCCTTATAATTGAAAACCTTAAACTGTCTGATAACATTAAAATCGTTCTTGTCAATATCATTGTAGTCAATCAGTAGGACATCATGGCTTTTCAAACCCATGCCATCTCCCTTGTCTTGTCTGACAGTAGTTCCTTTCTCGAGCATTGCCTGAATCTTCTCATTAGCTTCCAACACAGAAGTAGCCTGAACACTCGTAATGCTTCTGACAACCCTGTTAATGTTCTCCTCAGAAATCCAATCATTGAGTTCCTTGATTTTCTTCTTCAGAATTTCAGTCAAGACAGGCTCTTTCAATGACGGCCTTAACTCATCAGCCTTACGACTATCAATCTCAACCCAACCCAAGTGCTGCGTCAAAACCTCAACCGCAGGGTCTTCAACTTCCAACAATTCCTTTGAATCACGAGCCACGATAATCACTTCGTTTTCTTTTTCTTAAAAAATCCAAATTTATCCGAGCCAACTTGCCATTCGGTTTCTGTTTTCTCCTTCAAGGGCTTAAAATCATCAAATCCAAACAGTTCATACTCTTCAAGTATTGTTGTTACAACTTTAATCACAAGATCAAGATTGTAAAGATAATTTTCTTGGTCTTCTGCATCTGTTGAATCTCCACAAACAAAGAAATTCCTGTGCATCTTGTGCTTCAAATCCATTGCATCTTTTTCAGGATATATTCTGTCAATAATCCTTTGAATGACCTGGTCTACCTGAGAAAATTCTTCTTTTCCTTCAGCATGGTGCTTTTGTTTTAGATCCTCAAGCGTCTTCTTGATATCTCTGAGTTTCGTAATTATCTTTTCCATTTTAACCAACCCTCACACGAATCTGACCAGTCAACAACTTCTGCATCAGGCCTTTTTTTGTTTTTTGTAATTGTTTTTTCTTGATTAATTCATTGTCAAGTCTTTGATCAACATTATTCAATATGTCAATTATTCTTTGTTGTTCGTCGTGTGATGGAACAATTATGAATGAATTTTCAAGGTCTTTTCTGATAATTCCATTAATTGATGTTCCTTGGTTTAATGCCTGTATTTTTGATATGTTTGCTTTCAAAAACCAGTAGCCGTATTCAGGAATTATGCCCTCCTTGAATATAACTCCGGTAATATCCTGACTAATTGCTATATCAAAAGGTGCTATTGCCATTTTACCAACCCCCGTACGGGTTACTAACAGCAAATTACCTTTATTAATTACATTTGTTGCACTATTCTTGACTGCCTTGTTTGTTATATGCCTGCGAACTTTTCCAAGTTTTCCCTTTAGAAAATCAGCACCAGTTACCCAAGGGATACTACCGTTCCAATAATCCTTTTCTTTGGTACTCGGCGTACCACCATTCCTAAATTTTAAAACCACTTCTTTTAATTTACATTCTCTCCAGTTATTGGGATTGTGTGATAATAATTCCTGCATCAATCCCTTCTTTATCCTTTCACTTTCTTTGATGATGTTGTCTGTTTCTTCTATTGCATTGTATGAGTTTGTCAGAATATTTGCAATCTTCTTTTGCTCTTCAAGCGATTCAGGAAATAGAATTTCAAGATCTCTAACTATCGCTGCTGTCAGGTTTTTCTGAGTGGTTGTTTTGAAGTAAGTTGATAATGTCGGCTTAATATATTTGAGGTATTCAAATAGATAATATAAGTCAATCTGTGTATTGTCTGGAATTAACCCCATTATGGCTTGGTTGGTTGTCAGTTCTCTTTGTGTTATTGCTACTTCTCCGACAGAAGCATAGATAGAGTATATAATAGCATTCTTTGGGACAAGCCATGCACTGCTATTATTAAGTCCGTCTTGTGTTATTTTCACTTTGGTGTTGGAGATGAACTTCCCGCTATTACTCATATCTTCAATCTTGACGAAGGGAATATCTCCATCATAGTATGATTTATTCGTGACTTTGGGTGTCCCACCTGACTTTAACTTAATGCATAGCTTGCCAAGTTTCTCTCTTCTCCATCCGTTTGGAACCGTGATTTTATTCATTGCTTGTAACCTCTTGTTTTTCTATGTGTTTAATTACAGATTCGCCTTTTTTCAGAACGTCGTCGTATGTCATTATGTGTATCCGGGATAATTGAAAATTCCATTTGTCAAGCTTTTCAGTATCTTTAGGGTTGTTACTTTTTCCTATGATGACTATTCCTCTCGGTCTTAATTCTTTTAGTCCTTCTTCATCTCCGATAACTCTGCTATGGGCTGCTGCAGTGCTAGATTCAAGATAATCAATTAGTTGGTCAACAGCTTGGATAACTTTTGCGCTTATGCTTCCATCTTTATTAATTATCTGGTCAGAAATACATTTTATTTCAACGATATCATTTGTTTTATTAAATCGCTCTAGGTAAAAGTCAAATTTGCTGTGCGCGCCTCTTAATTTTTGAGGTTCAGCACTTATGTATTCAGTTCCAAACAACCAAGCATGTTTAAATAAGAATTCTTGCAATTCGTTTTCAAGTATTTTTTTGTTCTCAGAATTTTCAATTCTTTTTGTTCATTATATTTTTTCATCAACAATTCATGTTCTTCTCTTACACTTTTGTTCCTGCTTTCAAGAGATAGTATAATTTCTTCCTTTTCTCTAAGTTCTTTTCGAATCGAATCTATGTCTTCAGTGTCAGTTATTTTCCAGCCTATTTTTTTCGCTACTTTTCGTAAAGCGTTGAATAGTTTGTCAATGTGAAACATAGAATGTAGGTTGAAACCCCTGTGCGGGGTCCATTTTCCAAATTTGTACTGGGATCGCATACTTATATATGGGTCATCAGATAAGTCTTTAGATTTATTTTTAACTCCAAATACTTTTCCAACTTTATGTTCTTCAGAATACACTGTTTCATCTGCTAATTCAGCATAGTGTTCTGGATTGAGATGAAAATCTTTTCTTGTTATCTTTTTTGGGGTTTTTACCATAATATAGCACCTATAATCCAAGTTCTGTCAAATATTTGTTCATTTTGTCTTCCACGACCTTTCTTTTCTTTTCAATTTCGTGAAGTTCTTTGACTGCTGCTTTGACGTCTATTTCCTCTTCTTCGGGTGTTGTGTCAATGTATCGAGAAATGTTCAAATTATAGTCATTTTCTGCGATTTCAGAAACATCAACTGCCCTGCAATATTTTTCTATTTCTTTGTAGTCTTTTAGAGCGTTTGATATCTTTTCAATGTCTTGGTCACGTAGCTTGTTCTGCCTCTTTAGTGATTCGTATTCTTCAGCAGCATGTACAAAGAATATCTTGCCTTTTCTTTCCGCAGGCTTATTTTTGTTAATTATCAGTATTGCTGCCGGGATTCCAGTCCCATAGAACAATGCTGAAGGCAACCCAATTACTGCTTCAACAAGGTCTTCTTCAATCATTGCTTGCCTAATTTTTCCTTCGGAAGCTCCTCTGAATAATACTCCGTGAGGTACAACCACTCCAAGCTTTCCTTTAGAATTTAGTGTTGCGACCATGTGTTGGACAAATGCCCAATCTCCTCGTGTCTTTGGTGCGATTCCGTGCCTGAATCTTCCGAAGCCATCTTGTTCTGCAACTTCATGACCCCATTTATCCAAACTAAACGGAGGATTAGCAATCACGCGATCAAACAACATGAGTTGTCCATCAACAAGTAGTTTTGGTTCTCTGATTGTGTCTCCTTTTCTAATGTCTGCATCAGGCAAACCATGCAATAACATGTTCATTTTGCAGATACTCCAGGTTCCCATGTTCTTCTCTTGACCATAGAGTGAGATGTTTCTTGGATTTCCCTTGTGTTTCTTAACATAGTGTGCACATTCTATGAGCATGCCTCCACTGCCTGTTGTACAATCACATATTCTCATTCCTTCTTTTGGTTGCAATAAATTAACAATTAATTGTACAACTTTACGCGGGGTATAAAATTCTCCTCCTTTTTTTCCTGCATCGTCTGCAAACTTTTCAATGAGATACTCATATACATTGCCAAGAATGTCAGGATTTGCAAGGTCAGTATTCTTCATTGATATTGTTGAGAAGTGCTGGATTAATCTTAAGAGTGTGCCATCTCTTTGCTTTATATCTCCAAGTTTATCAGAGTTGAAGTCAATAGATGCAATTACTCCTTCTATGATTGGGTTTTTGTCTTCTATTTCTGCAGCAGCTTTGTTAAGTGCATCACCAACTTGTGATGTGACTTTTCTGATGTTTTCCCACCTTGCTCTTTCAGGTACAAAGAACTGGTGTTCATCAGGGTCATTCCAGGCAAGGTCTTTATCTCCTGTTTCTTTTTCTATCTTTTCTGCTTCTTCTTCAAAGACATCTGATAGTCTTTTCAAGAACAACAGTCCAAAGATATAGTTTTTATAATCTGAGGAGTCAATCGATCCTCTCAATATGTCTGCCGCTTCCCAGACTTTGGTTTTTAGTTTATCGAATGTTAATTTTTCCATTGTTTCACCCCGTCATATAATTCATCATTATGTTGTTATTGAGTTTCTTACGAAGCTCTTTTTCTTCCTTCATTAAATCG
>JAFCCX010000061.1 GCA_017609995.1 Candidatus Pacearchaeota archaeon
TTCAAAATAAAGAATGGGGAACCAGCCATTTCAGTATGGAAAACCAAGTCTCCAACTTCTGCATGTTTCTTAACAATAATATCATTTGATGTTGCGTCTCTTCCACCAACTGCAAGTAAGCCAGAACTTGTGTAGAACCATCTGAATTTCTCATACCATTTTTGTTTTCGTTGAACAATTAGTTTTGGAACTTTTGATTGAATTTCTGCTGTAAAACTGTCTTTCTTTGATTGAACATTATTAATCTTCTGCATTGTTTCATTAACAGTTCTCTGAGCACCATTTATTTTTGCTTGAAGTTCTTTTGCTTTATCATAATAAACTCCGGCATTTGCATCAATTGTCTTAGTTAAATCAAGAGAAATCTCTGGTTGAAGGTTTAGTGTAATTTCTCGAGTCTCAGGAGTTAGTTCTTTGATTAGTTGTGCTTCATAAATTCCCTGAGCTTTTTCTCTTTCAAGAACCTGATAAACAGAATACCAATCATGACCAGAATCTATGATTTGTTTAATCTTATTGAAGATAGTTGAGATTACTTGATAATTATTATAGATTGTTTCTGCTAATTGTCTATTCTTACCATACTCTTTTTGATATTCAGTCATAGCTTGCTGTTGTGAAGAAAGAATTGTGTTTAAGCGATTCATTTCTTGGTTGAATTTTTCTTCTGATTTTGATTTTATTTCAACTGTTTCTGCACTTATGTAAAAGATATCTAATGCATGATTAAAACTTGGAGATGGTTTGGCTTCAAGTTCAATTGAAGTTAGTTTTACTGGGCTGAAATCAACAGGAAACTCATTTTCATAAAAAACATAGGATTCAAATTGTTTAAGTCTAAATTGTCTTAAGAATTGGTGCATATTTAGATAAATTCCCTCTACTTCATTTGCTTGAAGTTCAGAAACTTTCTTTGTTTTCTCAATTTTTGTTAGAAAACAAATCTCTTCTGCAAATCTTCCTCCGAAACCAAGATTAGCAATAACTCGAACAATTTCTATTTGTGCGGCACTTCCTAAAAGTTGATTAAAATCAGGCCTAGTTAATGCAAATAAGTCAAGTCCTTGTGGTGGTGGGTACTCATAAATCACTCCTTGCCGAACAGTCCTGTCTTTCCATTTCTGGCTTGCTGCTAAATTTAGAATCTTATACTTATTATCACATAAAATGAAATTTCCTTTACTGAAAAGTTCGCATATTAGAATCTTTTCCCCATCTTGCGTATCAAACCTAAACTCAACAATTCTTTCAATATCTTTTTGATAGATTTGAGTTAAAATTGAGTTATTCAAATGCTTTCTAAGAAACATGCAAAAACCAGAAATATTTGTTGGATTTTCAAATTTGTAAGAAGTTACATACATTCCAGTTCCTGAATCAATCTTTAGATTAAAGTGCTGGCCACCTGTTTTGAAGAAATTGAAGATTAATGTGTGGCTATCTGGCTGATAAATCTTGCTAACCTTAGTATTAAGCAACCCATTCAACTCTGAAACAGCTGCATACAATTCTAAGCTAGTAAGTACTCTGCCCATAATAAATTGAAGAAAAGAAAAGATATTAAGTTTTTGTTTACAAGCAAATCTAAGATTTGCTGGTCCCACCTGAATTTTATTCAGGTTGGGCTTCAAACTGCTCATCCAGTTCTTCTTCTGTTACACTAAAGTATTCATAGAACTTGGTTGTTGGTTTGATGAATTTGGTTCTACCTTTCTTGCTTGTTTCAACAAAGCCGAGTTTCTTTAGCTGTTCAATATGTCCATAGGCTTTGTTTGAACGAATCTTAACAACTTCGCTCTGTTTAGCCCCCTTTTGATGTGCAATAAATGCTAAAGTTTGAAGGATTGCTCTATCAATCTCTGGGCGAGCTGAATCAGCAGCTAGCTCAGTATGGTCATCTAAAATATTAAAACACCAACTCTTATCTTCTTTTTGACAAATTTGAATTCCAGCTGTTCTTTTATCATAATGATCTTGAAGTTCAAGAAGCACATTCTTAACAATGCCTTTTGAACCCATTCCACAAAGTTTTGCTATCCTATCAAGCTCAATTCCAGTAGGATTAGCATACAAAATAGCTTCAATCTTTGATTTCAGTTCTGAATTTTTCTTTTTACTCATGATTTTTTTACTCCTTTCGTCTTTTTATCTTTTATTAAAGCTAAGGTTATTATTCCAGGTGATGCTAAAAGAGCTCCAACCAAGAAAGTAGCATGTAATCCTATATTTTGTGCAATAAATCCACCAATCAAGAAAGCCATTATTCCACCAATTCCAAATATGAAATTAATAATAGAAGATGTTGTTGCTCTTATCTTAGATGGTGTGTATGGATGGATGTATGATCTCCAGAAAGGTGAGACAACACCATTACCAATCATTGAAATATAAAAGAAAGCAATAGCAATCCATGGTGAAGTTATAATATAAAGTAATGCAAATAGAGCTCCATCTACAATGTATTCACCTACAACCATCCACTTTTCTGAACCGAAAAATTTTGCTGCTTTATTATGTAAATTTGGTACAATTACATTAATTAAAGCTGCCCCCGCAAAAACAAAACCTAACATATAAACTGGAAGCCCCAGTTCTGTTATGAATGGTTGCCAAACTAATCCTCCAATCATAAAGAATGATGTGAAGAAAATACTAATAACAAATAATAGAAGATTTCTTTCTGTTTTAATTAAGTGGAATCCTGCTTTAGCATATCCAACTGAATTTCTTAAAGCATCTCTGAATTTTCCTTTTCTAAAGGTTGCTTCTTTTTCTCCAAAAAGTATAACATATATACCTACTGAAAGAAGTGCAATTCCTTGAAGATACCAAAGTGGTGTTAGGCCATATTCTTTAACAATAAATGCGGATGCAATAAATGCAAAAAATGCTCCTGCAGCAACTAAACTCATTGTTCTTGCAAAAGCAGATTTAATTAACTTATCTTTCTTTTTTGATTTTAAGAAATCTACCATCCATGCAGATGGTGTTCCACTAATGAATGTTGCTAAACTCATAAATCCGAAAAATATCAGTAACAAAACTAAGTAATTTGGTGCAAAAGGAACTGTGAAATAAAGTAGTCCAATTGTTATTAAACCTAAAGCAATTGATGCTCTCCTACCAAAATGATCTGCAAACGCACCGGTAGGAATTTCAAAAATTATTGGAGCAAGTAAACTAACTGCAAGCATTGTAGAAATTTGTGGGTAACTTAATCCAATATCTCTAAAGTAAATAATCCAATACCCGCCAATAAAAGAACATAGACCCCAAATGAAATAAAATATATAAAATCTTTTTAGGAGTTTGAATTCTTTTTTGAGTTCAGTTAGCATCTTTTACTCTCTTGATTTCTAAGTTTTCATCAAGG
>JAFCCX010000062.1 GCA_017609995.1 Candidatus Pacearchaeota archaeon
GTTGGTGTTGAAATATTAAGAGTTACATTATACCAGTCACCTGTTCCAGATGTTACTGTAAACACACCAAGTGGAGTTGCACCAGCAGCATCTGATTCAGCATAAATTCCAATAGCATCGCCAGTATTTTGTTTAGCATAAACCTTCAAAATTGAATTATTAATCAAATTCTCTGAAAAATTCAAAAATAATCTCTTACTTGAATCTTTCATATCTGTTACATAGTAATTCTCATCTTTTGTGAAAATATCTGTTCGATTTGAACCTGAATGAAATGCTGAAAGCATAATTGGTGTAGTATTGTATGTTTGATCTTCCCAAGTAATGTTATTCCATTGTGTAGTATCACTACCTGAATCATAAACATCAGTTGAAAATGATCCTGTTAAATTATTATGAACTAGAACCAGATCAGATCCGTTATATTCTGTATTTACACGTGTTCCACCACTAAAATCAGTATTTACCCATTGGGTAGCATACGCAATAATTGAGAATAAACCAACTACTAATACAAGCATTCCTAATACTGATAGTGCTTTCTTTATGCCCACCATACCCATGCTCCTTTACCTGAACCAATTTGCTTACCATGAATAAGACCATCTCCTCTAAGATGAAATAATCTATACATAAGTTTGGTCCTAGAAACAGATTTCAGCTGGTGCTGAATTTCTATAGTTTCTAATGGCTCGTTTGAATTTTTAATAACATGCACAACTTTTGTGCTAATTTTGTCCTGTGAGTTACTCATAATATTTGATGTATATGATAATATATAAAGTTACTGGTGAATGTATCTATATATGTATGGATATATCTATCGATGAATGTATCGATTTATACTGTTCTAAGAAGATTCAAATCTATTTCAAAGCTAATAACTGGCATCTCAAGGCCGAATTTTGCAAGAACTTTGGGATGAATTTCTCCAATTAAACCAATTGGAGTGTGCTTAACCATGATTACTCCTACTCTTCCTTCAATGAAAAGCGGGTCTTCAATAGACCTTACTTCGAATTTCTTACCAAGAGAGTCCATTAGAGAAGATAAAACCTGCTTTACTTCTGTGAAAGTTATATTATCTCTTGAAGCACAATAAGCTAGCATTGGTGAGATTTTAGCTGTGTTTTCCTCGCTTTGGTCAAATATAGCACATTCTCCAACTTCGAAAATATTTTGCGGGTAATCTGCATGTTTATTCACAGCCAGGAAATCCAAGCTCATTGGAAGAAGCGAGTCTCTCAAAACTTCGTAGCTTGAAGACATTGGATTTGTAATTCTAATTAAACCATCTTCTTTTCTTCCAACTTTTTGTCTTAGAAGTTCATCATTTGTTAAAGTAAAAGTCATGATTTCCTGTGCTCCATAACCAATCATTAATTCTCTAATCTTATCCATAAAAGCTGCTTCAGGTGTAAGTCCGCCTTTTGTTGGAAGATCAAGTTTCATTGGCTTGAATAAATTGTAGCCATAGTTAATTGCTACATCTTCAATTATGTCAACTACATGAATGATATCTGAACGGTAGAACGGAATAAGAACTTCAATAAAATCAGGTGTCTTCTTTCTTATTCCATATCTTGCTCTTTGAAGAATCACAGAAAGCTGATTTGAATTAAACTCTGTTCCTAGTCTCTTATTTACATCAGCTACTTTCACTTTCCACACTGTTTTGCTGAAAAGCTCTGGTGTTGTATCTTTCTTTTTCTTGTTTGGAAGGGTGTAAGGATAATCAATAGTTGTGTTGTAAATCTTTCCACCTCTGTCTGCGAAAGTCAGAGACATAATCTTCAGAACATTTTGAACAGTTTCATAATCTGTTCCAGTAACTTCAATTAGAACATTTCTTGTGTTAGCACTAATACCACCTAAATCAGCTGAATTGATAATTGGTGGGAAAGAAAGCACTTTTCCTTTTGCATCTAGGAAAATTGGAACTTGTTTCAGACCTTCAAGAATGTGTCCATATTCTTTTGCTTTTGGATGTTCTTTTAGGATTTTTCCAGGAGTCATTTTTTTAGTAAAATTAAGTGGAACAAACGCATTCTTATCTAAATCAGTTACAGTGTAATCAAGTGGAAACTTAAGCAAATCTAAGTTGTAGATTCCAATTGATGTTTTTCTTCTGTTTCTTCCGACATTTCCATCAATCTTTTCCTGCATCTGCATAATTTGCTTGATTATAAAACTAGTTAGTTTGACATCCTTGACAACTGCGCAAGAAATGTAAGGTCTGATATGAAGAAGCTTTCTATTAACTTTAACAGTATAATCTCCTTTTTCTACTTTGTATTCAGCTAATCCAAGCTCTTTTCCATTTGCTCCTCGAAGTTCCCGAGCAATACCTTCTGCACACCACAGGTCTGGTCTGTTTCTACATTTGATTTCTAAATGTAGTTCATCTCCTTCTAGGAACTCAACTTCACCACCAACATATTGGAACTCATCATTTAGTAGCTCTGGCTCATGTGGAAGCCGTCTACCAACAAGATTCTCAATATCTTTTAAACTGAACTTTAGAATTGGCACTTTTTCCACTCCTCTCTTAAAATTCCCATTCTAATGGTGTCTATCATCCTACCACTTGCTAAACGAAAATGTTTTCTCCCAATACCTTCATTTTTAAATCCAAATTTCTTCTGCAGTGCAAGAGATGCTTTATTATCAAAACAAGCTCCAGAAGTTATCTTTACAAGATTAAAATTATTAAATCCGCAATCGATTAAAAGTTTGAAAGCTTTAGAACCATAACCTTTTCCCCAATATTTCTTAGCGAGCCAAAGTCCAATCTCTCCTCTTTGATGATATTCATTAATATGTAAAAGAGCTCCACCCATTAGCTCATTTGTCTCTTTGTTAAGTATAGTAAAATTATATTCCTTTTTTTTATATCCGTTTCGTCTTCTTCTTAATTCTTTTTGCATATCTTTTATTGATTTTATTTTAGAAATCCAAGCATGCTCTAAATATGTATTCACGTCTTTATCTTTAATATAATTTTGATAGTAAAATTTAGTATCTTCTACTTTCGGATATCGTATTATTATTCTTTCACCAACTATTTTCATATCTTAGCCCTCCTTAGCCATTTTAAGTCATTGCTGAATAACTGTCTGATATCTCTAATACCTTCTCTTACCATGAATAATCTGTCAAGTCCAATTCCCCAAGCTAGAACAGGAACTTTGATTCCTAATGGTTCTGTAATTTCAGGTCGTAATATTCCTGCAGGCATAACTTCAATCCATCCAACTCCTTTTAGATTGATGTAACCTTCTACACTTGGCTCTGTATATGGGAAATATCCTGGAAGGAACTTGACTTTGTCA
>JAFCCX010000063.1 GCA_017609995.1 Candidatus Pacearchaeota archaeon
TCAAGAAAGAGTATGGGCAATCAACTGAGATTGTTGTTCCTAATTTAGTTATCAAAGAACTTGAAAAACTAAGTGAATCTGCTAAGAAAGGTTCAGATAAGAGAGCTGCAAAACTTGCTTTGCAGATCATCAAGTTCTCAGGCCTTAAGACTATTCGCTTAGAAAAAGGTCACACAGACACTAAAATATTATCTTGGGCAAAAAAGAATAAAGCAATTGTAGTAACTTATGATAGAAACTTCAAGAAAAAACTAGAAGATGCTGGAATTTATACGAAGTGTTTTTGAAGTGGTGGAATCACTTGACTTTTTCTGCTTACAACACCAGGTAAAACAATCACATCATTTGCTATTTTCTTTCCATAAACAGTTTCCAGTTCGTTTTTCATGTGATCGCCGGCAAAAACAAACAGCTCAGTTGCTTCTCTAATTATATCTGTGGCCATAAAAAGTACTGCTGAATATCCTTTATTTACAAAAAGATTCTTCATTGCTTTCAAAATATCTGGTTTTTTAGAGTTAACTTCTTCAAAACCAACAACTTCGGCTTGTCCGATACCGATTTTTGTTGCTCCAAAATCAAAGTTTTTGAAGTCAGATAACAAGATTTTGTTCCCATTAATACCTTCAAAAGTTGCTTTTGCTCGCTTAACTTCCAAACCAAATTCTTCAATTGAATCAATTTCTACAATCTTAGCAAGTTCTTTAGCAATTCTTCTATCTTTTTCAGTTGTAGTTGGAGATTTGAAAATGATTGTATCTGACAAAATAGCCCCCAATAGGCATCCTGCTATTGCTTTTGGCATCTTGATTTTATGATAAAAGTAAAAATCTGCTACAATAGTTGAAGTAGAACCCACTGGCTCTGCATGGAAAAGAATTGGTCTTGCTGTTTCAAAGTTTCCAATTCTATGATGATCTACAATTTCAAAGACTTCAGCTTCATTCATTCCATCTAAAACTTGTCCTGTTTCATTATGATCTACAAGAATTATATCCTTTCCTGCTGCGTTTTTCATCAGAGGAGGAACATCGACACCAAATTTCTTTAAAACAAACTCAGTTTCTTTGTTAATATCACCAGCTCTCACTGCCTTGTAGTCTTCTTTTTCCAACTGATTCTTGAAATGAGCATAACCAATTGCTGAACAGATAGAATCTGTATCAGGATTTCGGTGCCCAATTATGTAAATTGTCATAATAAGGAAAGATAATTAAGATTTATAAAAGTTCGCAATAGTAATCTTTAAAAATAGACCTTTTTCTAGGTTAAATAAGATGTATTACATATCAGAAGTCGAAGGCGTTGTTCGAGTTTCACCTGAACTATTCAAGGAAGAACTTAGTACAGCAATCTTCAAACAGCTAAAAAACGACTTTGAAAACAGAGTAGATGAAATAATTGGAAGAATAATCTCTGTTCTTGAGATTAAGAAAATAAGTGAAGGTATCCTTGTTCCAGGAGATGGAGCAGCTTACTACAGAACAACTTTCACAACACTTCATTTCATACCTGAAATTCATGAAACAATTGAAGGTGAAATTAAAGACATTGCAAAATTCGGAGCATTTATTGACTTCGGCCCATTTGAAGGAATGGTTCATATTTCACAAACAATGGATGATTTTGTTTCTGTCACAAAACAAGGAACTCTACAGGGTAAAGACAGAAAGAAAGTCCTTAAAGTTGGCGACAAAGTTCGAGCAAAAATTGTTGCTGTAAGTCTAAAAGATTCAAATGAACCAAAGATTGGTCTGACTATGAGACAACCATATCTTGGTAAAATGGATTGGATTGAAGACCAACGAAAAGAAGATGAAAAGGCTTTAAAAGCAGCTGCGAGAGCTGCAGCTAAGGAGTAAAATGGTAGCAAAAAAGATGTGTAAAAAATGTAAACGGCTTGTCCGTGGTGATAAGTGCCCAGTATGTCAAACTGAAAGTCTTGTTGAGACTTGGAAAGGTCGAGTTATAGTAATTGATCCTATTAAATCAGATATCGCTAAAAAAATGAAAGTTGATGCTGCAGGAGAATATGCACTGAGGTAAATTCTATGAAACTTAATATTACTAGTGAAAAAGATAACAAACTTTTCAACAGAAAAGAACTATCTTTTGAAATTGAACAAGAAGGTAGTGCAACACCTTCACGAAAAGAAATTTTAGATCTTTTGAAAGTAAAAATCAGTGGCGAGTTTATTGTTATTCGAAAAATTGAATCTATTTTTGGTTCAGATAAAAGTAAAGTTGTAGCTCATATTTACAAAAATGAAGCAGATATGAAGAAAAATGAGCCTGCTCATTTAGTAAAAAGAGATACAAAAGCACCTAAGGAAAAGAAAGCTGCAGAGCCTGCTCCTGCACCAGCAGAAGCACCAGCTGAGGAAGCTAAACCTGAAGGTGAAGAAAAACCTGTTGAAGAGCAACCAGCAGAGGCTGAAGAAGAGAAGAAAGAGGAAACTGAGTAATGGGAAAGACTAGAAAAGTTAAGGCAAAAGGAAAGAAGAAACATAAGCCAAGTATCTCTTCAAAGAAATACGAATTCTATGTAGATAATAAAAAAACTAAACGAGAATGTCCAAAATGCGGTCCAGGAGTCTTTATGGCAGAACACAAAGACAGATTCCACTGTGGAAAATGCGGATATTGCGAGTTTAAGAAAAATTCTGGAGCATAAATGAAAGTTGTTAAAGATATTAGTCTTAATAGTGATAAGAAGGTTTCTGAACTAATCAGGGAGTTTGCAGAAGCTGGTGGTTTTACTGCAAAGATGGTTGCGCAAGGTGCAGAAATCTGGCAAGATATTCAGAATTGTGATTTACGAATTCTTGCAACACATTCTTGTTTATCTGCAGCAGGAACTCGAGGACTAATCCGAGATCTTTTGAAAGAAAAGAAAATCAACATGTGGATAACTTCTGTTGGTTCAGTTGCTCATGATATAATTCGACTTCATACAGATTATTTAGAAGGAAGTTTTGATATGGATGATATTGAACTTCATAAAAAAGGAATGATGAGACTTGGAAACATAATCATTCCAAAAGATGTTTATGGTCCTTTAATGGAAGATAAAGTTCAGCCAATGCTTGAAAAGTTTTACAAACAAAAGAAAGAGTGGAATACACGAGATTTAATCTGGGCAATTGGTGAAGAACTTTCAAAACTAAAGAACTGTGAAGAATCAACATTGTATTGGGCTTGGAAAAACAAGATTCCAGTTTACACTCCAGCACCAATGGATGGTGCACTTGGAAATCAATTGTGGATGTTCTGGCAAACTCACAAGGATTTCAAAATTGATTTGTTTACAGATGAGCAAGATATTTTTGAGGAATGACTGACGCAAAGAAGGTCGGAGCTTTGGTTGCAGCTGGCGGACCATCAAAACATCACATTATTTGGTGGGCACAATTCAGAGGCGGATTAGATTATTCTATTTATGTTAGTGCACATCCTGAATGGGATGGCACATTAAGTGGCGCAAAAACAAAAGAAGCTATTTCCTGGGGAAAAATGAAAGAGAAAGCAAAACATATAACAATTCCCGGCGATGCTACTGTTATATTACCTCTTATGCTATG
>JAFCCX010000064.1 GCA_017609995.1 Candidatus Pacearchaeota archaeon
GGGACAATTTACATGTACAGTAGATATGACAAACAAGACAGGTGACTTCTCAGAATTAATGCAGATTACTTTAAGATACAATTACTATGATCAAATAAGCACAAAGACAAAAGTAAAGAATGTAATAGGGGAGTAAATCCTCTTTTCTTTTTCCAATCTTCGATTTAATTAGAAATATTTATTACTGTAAACAGTTCATAAACTACTATGAAACAAATGAAGTTCCTCGTTATTTCTTTAACAGCTCTATTTCTAGTTAGTGGATGTATTTTTGGCGGAGGAGGTAGTGGCACTGGAGAGTTGTTTGTAGGTGGAAAAGAGGGTCTTCATGTATCTTTTATTACAAATGCACCACCAGAACAGGTTTATTATGATTCTAATGCTAAGGAATCCTTTCCATTTACAATCCAATTACTTCTAGATAATAGAGGAGAATACCGCATCCCTGCAGGAGATATACAGATTCAAATAAGTAATTATCAGAATTTTGGATTAACTCAAGATGAAGCAATTACAACTAATGTAGCTTCCCTTACTGGAAGACAGAAACTAGAGAGTGGTTTTTCTCCAGGTGGTGTCGAGTATATTGAATTTGAAGATGTGAAGTATATTGGTGCTGAACCAATTACATCAAAATCCCCTGTATCTCTTTCTGCTGAAGTTTGTTATCCTTACCAAACAACTGGCGTAGCAACAATTTGTGTAGCAAAGAGCCCAACAATTCAAAGTGATATTTGTAAAGTTGATTCACAGAAGAAAGTACATAGTAGCGGAGGACCAATTAAAGTTTCAGGTATTATTGAACGAAGTAGCGTGGGTGTTGATAGTACTATTCGAGTTGTTCTAGATATTGAAGTCACTAAAATTGGTGATGATTTGATATACAAAGGCGGTTCAGATTGTTCAAATTTAGATTCTACTGATAAAGATGTAGTTAGAATTGAGGAAATCGTTTTAGGTTCTGGTAATCCATGGGTTAATGAAGGAAGTGATAGACTTATTTCTAATATTTGTGGAAATACAAATGAGATAAATCTGGAAAATGGAAGAGGAACAATAAAATGCACTGTAAGTGCTCCAAAAGTTGGTCCAAATATCTATGAAGAAAGGTTTGTAGTAAAGTTAGGATATGTTGAGCGGATTGTTGAGAACACAAAAGTTGAAATTATATCTCTGGGCTAGTTAAAAACTTATAAACTTGTTTTTATTCATTAAGTTATGATAATTGCAGATTTGCACATTCATTCAAGATTCTCCCGTGCTACTTCTCATGCTCTTACTTTAAATAGTCTAGAAAAATATGCGCGAATTAAAGGAATTGATTTGCTCGGAACTGGTGACTTTACACATCCAGAATGGATTAAAGAAATCAAAGAAAACCTAACAGAGAAAGATGGAATTCTTTATTCTAAAACAGGTTTCCCTTTTGTTCTTCAGACAGAAATTTCTCTGATGTACTCGCAAGGTGGAAGAGGTAGAAAAATTCATTGGGTTATTCTTGCTCCTAGCCTAGCTGTTGTTGATAAGATAACTGAAATGTTGTTGAAACGAGGAAGAGTTGATTATGATGGCAGACCAATTTTTGGAATCAGAAGCCCGGAATTTATTCAGCTTCTAAAAAACATTTCAGAAGATATTGAAGTTATTCCAGCTCATGCGTGGACACCTTGGTTTGGAATCTTTGGTTCAAAATCTGGTTTTGATTCAGTTGAAGAATGTTGCCAAGAACAATCTAAACATATTCATGCAATTGAAACAGGACTTTCATCTGACCCGCCAATGAACTGGAGATTAAAGAACCTTGATAAGTACAATTTAGTTTCAAATTCAGATGCTCATTCTTTCTGGCCGTGGAGAATTGGTAGGGAAGCAACAATGTTTGAGCTAAAAGAACTAACTTACAATAACTTGCTTAATTCAATTAGAACTGGAGAAGGTCTTCTAGGAACAATTGAAGTTGACCCGAACTACGGCAAATATCATTTTGATGGGCACAGAAATTGCGGAGTTTCTTTTTCACCTGAAGAAGCAAAACAACATAACAATATTTGTCCTGTTTGCGGGAAGCTTCTTACAATTGGTGTTCTAAATCGAGTTAAAGAACTTGCAGATAGAAGTGAAGATGATAAACCAGATAATGCAAAGAAGTTCTACAGACTTCTACCCCTTTCTGAATTAATTTCAGCTGTTTATGGTGGGGCTGTTGCAACAAAAAAGAACTGGGAAATTTACAATAAATTAATTGATGCTTTTGGAAATGAATATAATATTCTACTTAACCTTAGCGAAGAGGAGCTAACTAAAGTTAATCCAACTTTAGCTCCATGGATAATCAAAAACAGAGCTGGGCAAATCAAAGTAAAAGCTGGCTATGACGGAGTTTACGGTGTTGCTCAAATATGCAATGTCCCAAAAACGAATATAGAACTGGAAAAACCAATAGAAAAACAAGCTAGCTTATCTGATTACTAACCAATATAACTAGTATCGCCACTTGAGAGACCTTTCTTCTTAAGTTTTTGTAGAAGATCTCGACTTTCAGCTTTGCTTCGCTGTTGCTGACTTCGCTCTTCTTTCTTAATTTCTTTTTCAATAAGTTTTAAGTCAACATCAATCTTGTAAATATCTTTTAAGACTCCTAAAACTGCACTAGCTTCTTTTAAACCTAAATGGAAAGGATGTCCGAAAGTTTCAGCTAGTAAAGCAATTCCAGTTATTCCTCGAAGCTTTCCAATACCTAATAGAAGTCCAGCTGCTCCTACAATTGTAGCAGCTTTTGGCTCTTTGAAGTGAATCTTTTTGTGAAGTTTTGAATATCGTTTCTTAGTTTTTTCATCGGTTGCTACACCATAAACTTTTGGTCTGTCAGAAACATTTGTTAGACCAATTCCACCAATTGTAATTATGTGCTTGCACTTGAACTTCTCAATCATCTCAAGTATTTTATCTGAAAATTCATAGCTTGCTGTTTCATCAAGTGGCTGAATATCTCCACCTAACAGCAAGAAATCTTGCCCACTTATTTTAGTATGGTATAAGAAAATTTTTGGTAAGTCAAGTAAGTTCTCTTCACTTACAAAAACTGAGTTTGGAAAATCATAGGAGTAAAGGTCATAAAGTAATGTTGGTTCTAGCTCATCAATTAAGAAGTCAATACAAATCTTTCCAACATTTCCAATTCCTGGAAGACCTTCTAGTAAGATTGGAT
>JAFCCX010000065.1 GCA_017609995.1 Candidatus Pacearchaeota archaeon
ACCTTCATCATCAGAACCTTCTTCATCTTCATCCTCCTCCTCATCCTCACCCTCTTCTTCATCATCAGTAACAGGAGCTTCTGGAGCATCTGAAACAGGAGCATCATCTTCTGGAGCTTCTTCAACAATTTCAGCTTCTGGAACATCTTTTATATTAACTGCTTTAATAACTTTTCTTTCTACTAAATCTTTTAGAGCAACATCATTAAGACCTTCCCTTTCTACATTCAAAATATCTCCTTCCGCATAATTACCCTTATGAGTAAGCGGTTGTAAAACTTTGTACTTTTTTGCCATGTTTAAAATATTAAGAATAAAAAAGTTTAAACATTATCATTATACATTAATATATATAAGAAAGCAAAACAGCCCCCCAAATTTGAGAGGGCTGTAATACTTCTTTTTTAACACTTAACCAACACTTTATACAGAAGCATACACTACTGCGTCTCCATCATCAAAATAGAGAGCTGGGATACCTTTGAATCCTCCAATTATTTCAAATGAAGGTGGATCGCCATCCTCATCATGAGTTAATCTTACGAACATACCAGGCTGAAGACCATTATATTCAGAAGGAGCTTGAGTAAATTCACCAATTGCTGGGCTTCCAACAGAAGGTTCACCAACAATTATAACCTTATCATTTGGAATGAAAGGAATAAACGTACCAGAAGAGTTAATATATCCTTCATCATATACCACTATATCTAATCCAAGTACTCTAGTAATAGTACCATCTAACATTAATAGTACACTTGAATTTGTACCAGTCATGTACCCTTTAACTTCATCAGTTTCTGAGAACTCATCAAAAGTTGCTTGGTTCATATAAACTTTCTTAGGACGGAATCCTGAACCTCTATAAAGCAATTTCCAAGCTTTAATATTTTGAACTGGTACTGCAGTTCCAGGTAAAGACCATAAGATTGCTGCAGTTGGTTTTCTACCAGAATCAAAATTATAATCTAAAGTAATTCCTAGAGCAGAATAAGTAATAGTACCACTTAATGCTTCCCATCTATTTTTTTCCAAAGAAGAAATGATAGCAAGTCCAATCTCTTCAACAAATCCTTTAAGAAGTTCTTTACCTTTAGCTTGTAAAGTTACAAATGCTTCTGAATCAGCTGGAGTATTTCTGAACCCTTCTTGATACTCTAACATAGCAAGATATTGATCTCCTTCGATTGGAAATTTATCTCTATAATCAATAGGATCATACGTAATATAATTAGAACCTTGCATTTGCTTAGAATTTGAAGCAGCACCTTTAGAAACTGGTTCTGTTGGCACAGCTTGGTTCTTTGTAATTCTAATCTTTAGTTTTCTTTTTGTAGTTTCAACCACTGGGAGAATACCAGACCCTAACACATTGTCTTGGTTCATAACAAACTGACGAACAGTTTTAGTAATGAATGAAGGTGTTAATAAATTAGCAGCTATAATATCAGCCATAATAATTTTTTAAGTAAATACAAATTGCCTTGTATTTGCCTTGTATTTTGACTTTTTAGATTAGAAGTATGTAATACCTTCTACAGTTCTACCTTTAAGATCAACTAATGCCGCAGCATCTAGTAATACTAATTGAGCAGTAATGAAACGCCCAGTATAGTACATAGCTATATCACGATCAGAAGCTATACGGTCAGCTTGAGAAATAGCAGTCTTTAGAATACCAACAGCAGTTTCAGTACCATCAGAAGCACCAGCAGCATACTCAGAATATTTACCAGAAGCTGTAATCTTACCTAAAAGAGTACCAGCAGCAGTTTCTGCAGAAGCAGAAGCGTCTAGAATTAAGATTACACTTCTAGTATCTGAACCGTCCTTAGACGCTAGGATATTTTTGTAATCATATTCTTGTCTTGTAATATGAGACATATCAATTTATTAAAATGAATAAAAATTTACCTTTAAATCTAACTTTTCTTTGGAATCATCCCTTGATCTTCTAGGAATGATTTCGCATCAGCACCTTCATTTTTAGGTGCAGGTGGATTTTCCTTGTGAGAATTCTTAGGAATATCCTTTTTCTTCTTTCCATCTTCTTCATCAGTTTTCTTTTTCTCGTCTATATTTGCTTGTGTTGCAGCTAGAAACTCATCAATGTTAGTTTCTAAAGCTTCTTTAGTTTCTCCTGAAATAAATTTCATGTTAGAGGCACTTAGACCTTTTTCTGCAGCTACTTGCATTAATAGAGTAGAACGAGATTGCTTTTCGATAAGAGAATTTAAATCTTTTGGATCAACTCCAGCTTTTTCAAAAGAATCTTTGTAAGAATCAACAAGTGTTTTCATCTCATCAAGGCTCTTTGATTGGGATGATTGTGTTCCTTTAAGGTTTTCAATCGTCTCATCTCTTTTAGCTAAATCAGCTTGCAAACTTTCGATAGTAGGCTGATTGTCGCCTCCATCCTTTGAATCATTACCAGCATCAGATTTTGAATCGTCATTAGACTTTTCATCATCCTTTACTTTTTTGTCATCATCAGACATATAAAAATGTTAAGAATATACTAATAGTATAATATACTCCTATATTGTAGTCAAATATACTTATATAATATCGATATGTTATATCGATGTCAAAAAGCAGCGGCAATTGGGATCAGCCATTACTCCATTTCTGGCGTCTTGAGCGTCCGCCAAAGTCTTTTCTCCTATCTCTGCAGAATGACTTGGTCTTACATCATCATCTCCTTGAGTATGAAAGACAAATGCTTTTTTGCGTGGAGCAAATCCTTTGTTTATTAAATCATCTATCTTTGCTTGCTCTCTGGCTTTATGCATTTCATTACCTACTAATTGAGCCATGCTCTTTTTATTCTTTTTTAAAACTGCTCGCTTTATTTCACTTACAATATTTTGACTTGGAGTATTAAAACCAGTTCTTCTTATTATTTCTGCTGTAATATCTCCTTCTACTTTCAATCCTCTCCTTTTTAAAATCTGATTCAAATTTATTGTTGCATTAGAGCCTTTTATTTTATATTGAGTATTAAATGCTTCCTTTATATATCTACTCGCACTTAACTTGGGATCAATCTTTTTAATCGCTTCTGTTATTTCATCTTTAATTCTTTGACTATAATCACGAATATATTGATTAACTTCTTTGCTATACGATCTTCTAACTCCTGCAAAACTTGAAACTCCATCTATACCAAATAATAGAGGTGAAATTATAATCATC
>JAFCCX010000066.1 GCA_017609995.1 Candidatus Pacearchaeota archaeon
GATATTGAGAAACTCGGCATCCTAAACTTCTCAAAAGCTTGCAAGAAGCGAACTCTAAGATTTGTAAAGAAAATGACTGAGCAATCAATTAGATTCGGTCAGTGGATGGATTGGAAAGATTCATACTTAACTATGAGTGATAAAGCAAATGAATACAAATGGTTTTTCTTAAAATTCTGTCACAATAAAGGCTGGCTTTACAAAGGTATTAATGTCCTACCTTGGTGTGCTCGTTGCGGAACATCAAGTTCAAAACATGATATTTTAACTGAAGGTTACAAGGAAGTAACTCATACTTCAATTTTCATGCAGTTCCCAATTAAAGGACGAAAAGATGAGTATCTATTAGTTTGGACAACAACTCCTTGGACTGTTCTTGCAGATACAGCTGTTGCTGTAAATCCAAAAGTTGATTATATTAAAGTTGAGCAAGGTGGAAGTTTCTATTATCTTGCAAAAAATCAAGAATCAATTTTGAAAGGTGAGTACAAAAAGATTCGAACCATGAAAGGAACTGAACTTGTTGGAAAAGAATATCTAATGCCTTATGCTAATTTACCAGCTCAAATGGAAGCTTCTGGAAAGAAATATGTTGTTGTTCCATGGAAAGAAGTTTCTGAAGATGAAGGAACTGGTTTTGTTCACGTTGCACCTGGTTGCGGTCCAGAAGATTTTGTTCTTTCAAAGAAGCACAAGTTAGCTGTTGTTGCGCCACTTAATGAAGCTGGAAAATATGTTGAAGGTTTTGGAGCATTAGAAGGTCGGTCAGCATTAGAAGTTAATAATGATGTAATTTCAGATTTAATGAGCAAAGGTTTTCTTTACAAAACTGAAAAGTACAAACACAGATATCCACATTGTTTCAGATGTGGTGAGGAACTTGTTTTCAGAGTTGTTGATGCGTGGTATATCAAAGTTGATGGTATTAGAAAGAAATTGATTTCTGAAAACAGAAAAATGAAATGGCAACCAGATTACGGACAAAAACGAGAAGAAGACTGGTTGAAAAATATGGATGACTGGAACATTTCAAGAAAGAGATATTGGGGTCTTCCTTTACCATTTTATGAATGTCCTTGTGGAGAAGTTGTTGTAGTTGGTTCTGTTGATGAACTTAGAAAACTTGCAGTTGATAAAAAAGCTGTTGACAAACTTCCAGAACTTCATAGACCCTGGATTGACGAGATTAAAATAAAGTGTCCAAAATGTAATGCTGTTGTTGAGAGAATTTCAGAAGTTGGTGACTGCTGGTTAGATGCAGGTTTAATGCCAATCTTTACATTAGATTATCTTACAGATAAAAAACACTTCAATGATTGGTATCCTTCTGAATTAATTATTGAAAGTTTTCCAGGACAATTCAGATGCTGGTTCTATGCGATGATAATTATGAATACAATTGTAACTGGAAAAACTCCAACAAAAAGAGTTCTTGGTTTTGATACAGTTTATGATGAAAAAGGAAGAGAGATGCATAAGTCTTGGGGTAATGCAATTTGGTTGGATGATGCATTTGAAGAAGTTGGTGCAGATGTAATTCGGTGGTTCTATATGCTTCAAGATTTTAGAACACCAGCTCTTGTTGGATACAATGCA
Organism: Candidatus Pacearchaeota archaeon; assembly: GCA_017609995.1. GTDB lineage: Archaea > Nanobdellota > Nanobdellia > UBA10117 > JABICX01 > JAFCCX01. The sequence continues at coordinate 1,597 of JAFCCX010000066.1, forward strand.
TTTTCAAGAACTAAAAAAGACTTGAATGTTTTTTGGAATTGGTGCAATTATGTTCAGCAAAATGTAAAATCTATACCAGCTAAACCAAAAGAACTTGGTGTTTTAGATAGTTGGTTAATTTCAAAAGTTGAAACTTTGAAAGCAAATGTAATTACACACATGGATAATCTTGAACCAGATGTAGCATCAGAAAAGATTCAAGAGTTTTTCTTGAATGATGTATCTCGATTTTATGGGCACGCAATTAGAGATAACTTTAGTCCAAATGTTCAGTATACTCTTTACTATGTAACTTTAGAACTACTAAAGTTGTTAGCGCCTTTTGTTCCATTTATGACTGAGAAAATCTATCAAGAAGTATATTCTAAAGAACCCAAGTTGAGCAAAGCTCAACTGGGCCCATCAAAGACGAAGTCTTTGATTGGGAAAACTGAATCAATTCATTTATTCAAATGGGAAGTTAATAAGAAACTAATTAAGAAAGATCTTGAGAAAAACATTGACTTAGTTAAGGAAATGATTAGTCAGATTCTTTCTGGAAGAGATCAGTTAAACAGAGGAATTAGATGGCCAATTAAGAGAGCAAGAGTAATTATGTCAGATGTAAAGAATATGGTTGAACTTCAAAAACATCTTCCACTTGTTAAAGAAATGACTAATTGTATTGAGATTGAACTTGGTGGAAATGAATTAGAGTTTGTTTCTAAAAACTTCAAACTTAATTATGATAAAATTAAAGAGAAGAACAAAGACGATGTTCCAATAATCATTAGACTCATGAGTGAGAAAAGTTCTGAGAGTATTGCGCGAGAATTAATTAGAGATGGATTAATCAAATTAATCATTAGAAAAGGAAAGGTTGTTCGACTAACTAATGATGATATGATAATCACAAAAACTGTTCCAGAAGATTTTGTCAATGTTGAAAGTAAGAACTTTGATATTTACTTAGAAAAAGAAGAAACTAAGGAAATGGTAACAAGTGGTTTTGCCAGAGAAATAACAAGAAAAGTTCAGGCACTTAGACGAACAGCTGGGCTTATCAAAAAAGATAGAATTGATTTAGAGATTGTTTCTCCAATGAACATAACTCAGAAATTAGAAGATTATAGAGATGAGATAAAATCAAAGGTTGGAGCTAAATCAATAAGCTTTGTTGCTCATCTGAAAAAGAAGCAACACAAAGACGATTTCAAAATCAGAGATAAAAAATTCGAGATAGGATTTATTAGATAAAGCAACTACTGCTCGGTGTTTTAAAAGGGTTTTTAAGGTTTATCGTCCTTTATAAAGAAATCACGTTCGTATGAGGTTTTCAAATGGAAGCTACAAAAAAATCTAAAATTAAAGGTCCGGACGGAAAAGTCTGGTCAAAAACACAGAATGTTGTTGTATCTGCATCTATTCATAGGGACTTACCCCTAGAAAAGCTGGCAACAAAGTTAGATAGAGCAGAGTATAACCCTGAACAGTTCCCAGGATTAATATTTAAGATTGAGAATCCAAAAGCAAGTTCGCTATTGTTCTCA
>JAFCCX010000067.1 GCA_017609995.1 Candidatus Pacearchaeota archaeon
TCTACGTATCCATCCCTAACTCTTATCAATGATTTATGTCTTATAAATCCTTTGAATATAGAATTTTGATTATTTTCATCATCAAAGTTTCCATATTTACTTAATAATTTTAATTTCAGATTTCCAACAGTTACTATTCCAAATGAATAATTATCTTTAGGAGTTGAATAACTTATGCTTGAAACCGCTGTACTTAAATTGTACAAAGGTGATAAAGTTTCAATATCACTCCATCCAGCCTCGTAACTATCATCTGTATTGCGTCTTTTGACTTCGATAACTCTTGCAAATTCTCGCTGGCCGTATCTTTCGTATATTTGTTCAAGAGTTAATGCCATTAATAAACCTCTATCATATTTATTGAGTCATCTATTCCACTAAAATATAAATTTTTAGTAAATCTTAAACTATCTGGTTTTATTATTGAAACTTTATACAAGTCTTTAAATCTGAAAGGCTCTTGATACATTTTCATAATTGATTCAGTATTGTCATTGATCCAAATAAAAAAAGGATTATCACGCTGAGCCAACATATTTATTACATCGTTGTCATCTTCGTTATAATGAGCTTTCAAACCCAACTTAAATGAGAAATGCCTACCAAATTCAATAACATCAACTTTTCCAGCTTGCAATTTGCTTATTTTTTGCAGTCTTTCTCTTCTTGGTACAATGTTATCAAAATTCTCCAATCTTCCAAGTTCAGCAAATGCATATACTTGTTTTATGGTCTTTTCTTGATCTGCAACTATGGTATCATCACCATAATACCTTAATCTATCAAGTGTAACTGCCGCACTAAAAATATATAAATGTGAAGTTCCATCTTCGTTAGATATAATTTCGTCTATGTATGCTGCAAGAGATTCAAAACCACCACCAACATCACCCCAAAGATTATACAATCCAGGGGTATTTAAAAGAATATTTGTATCTTTTATAAAAACTCTATCAATAGATTGTCCGGTTGGTAAAACACAATCTACCCATGCGGTGTCGCCATCTGTATTCTCACCGCTACTTGTCCATCCATATCTTGTTTTTTCATCAAACGCCAGGGTTCCAGTTCCAGAACTTTCAGTTATGGTATTTCCGAATGATGTAAATAAATAGTTTGTGTCAAAAAATCTCATTATGCATCTCCTGTTGGTAATGGTGTTAATAAATCCTCGTTAATAAGTTCACCCATTCTAGTTCCGATTTCTACAAGCATATCATCGTTTATATCACCGATAAATGTTGCACCCTCAAAATTAATATTAATTGTGTTTTGACTTCCAGTTGTGCCCTGAGATTCTCCACCCCCCAAAGTTAATTCACCTGCACGGAGGCTTTCAGCAAATGTTGCTGGAATAATCATTTCTCCTTGGTGAATTTGTGCTGTCATATCTTGCGGTATTTCTGAAGCTCCGACTGCGAATGATTGACCTTTTATTGTCGCTAAATTACCCAATCCTACTGCAATTGTTGCTAACATTGGCGGCATTCCTTTCGGAAAACCTCCACCAATCGCTAAAGCTTTTGTAGCTCCTAAATATGTTGCAACTATTGTTTCACCTGCTGAAATTACTTGTTGAGCTTTAGCAATAGCCTTACTATGTTCAGCAAAGGCATCGACAGTTGACGTTAAATTAGTATATAAATTCTCACCAGCTTTTAATCTAGTTGCATTAGCTTGCGCTTGAACTTTTGCAGAAGCAACATTAAAAGCTTTTTGTACAGCGCTTGATGAAATATTATGTTTCGCGTCTATCTCAGCTTTTTTTGCTGCAAACTCTTCTTTTAGACGCAATCTATCTTCATCATTTAAAGTTTGATTTTCAAGTTTTGCACTAAAATCTTCTTACAATAAAGCCATTTCTTCTTCTCTTCTTATTGCATCTTGCTCGGCTTCTAGTTCTTTTTGTGTTGTTTTTCCCTCTATAAAATCAAGTTCAGATTGTAGCAAAGCTTCATTTTTTTCATCTTCTATTTCCTGTAATCTTTCGCTATTATCTTTTGCTATATCAGCTAGTGCATCACTTTTTTCTTGAGCTTTTCCCACTTCCGTATCACCTTCTTCTTTTGCCTTTTTTTCTTTTGCTTCTGGAGCTTCACCAGCTTTAAAAGGTTTTTTTTGTAACTCTTCTATTTTTGCATTTATCTCATCTATATCTTTTACAGCTTCATCTTTTAATTTTGAAAATTTGTCTTTTGCATCATCAACCCATCTGAATCCTGGCGTTTTGCTTAGAAAACTTAATTTGTTAAGAATTGCTTCAACAGTTGCATTCACAACTTTTTCAAGTTTTTTAAATTCTAGTGCGACTTTTAACAACTGAACTTGTGTTGCACTAGATAGATTATCAAACTTATCAATTAACCATCCGATAACTGTTATTAGCGTGGATATAATAAATATTAATTTATTTTTTGCTGCGAATTTGAGAGCCTTTCCAAATGCAATAACACCAATGGTTACCGATCCTAACCATTTAATAAGAGGTTGTGAAACTAAAAATGCGATTCCCTTTCCAAACTTAACTGCTAAACTTATGCCTAAACCCAAGCTAGTTTTAATACTTTTTGCAAATTCTGTTATTTTTTCTGAATTATTTTCAATTATCTTCTGCAACTCATCAAACCAAACTATTAATTTATTTACAACATCTTGAGCAACTGGCAATAAGGCGTTTCCTAAAGTAACTTTAACTTGTTGAAAACTATCACCCATATTTGAAACTGTGCCAAGAAATGTCTTACTTTGTGCTTCCATGGTGTTAAAGAAAATTCCACCCTCAGCATTCATATTTTTAATGGCTTGTTGTACCATTGCAAATGAAACTTGACCTTTCTGTTGTAATTTTATAAATTCTGTTTGTGTTATTCCTAGTGCATCGGCAAAATGTTTAATACCAACGCCAGCGTTAGCAAACTGAATCATTTCTTGACCAGCAAGTTTACCTTTATTCTTTACATCACCATAGGCTTTTGCAAGCAATCTCAAATCAGAATTTAAAGCGGCTGATATATTTCCGAGTTCGGTTAGCCTAGGAATTATATCTTCTTGAGCTGTATTAAATCCTAGTAATTGTTTTGTCGC
>JAFCCX010000068.1 GCA_017609995.1 Candidatus Pacearchaeota archaeon
CTTTTGTAGCTTCTGCAATTAGTGGTAGAAAAGAATTCCCACCACAAGCTGAAAAAAACATTGCTGAAAAAATCAACAGAAAAGAACGAAAGAAAGCAATTAGATCTGCTTTAGCAGCAGGTGTAAAAAATATGTATGTTATTGATGATAAAATTGAGACAATAAAAAAGACAAAAGAAGTTTTTACTTTACTAACTAACCTTAAAATAAAAACAGGTAAAAAGAAAATCCGAGCAGGAAAAGGAACAATGCGAGGACGAAAATATCGGTCTTCAAAAGGACCACTTATAATTGTAAGCAAATCTTGCGAACTTGAAAAAGCAGCACAAAATTTCAGAGGTGGAGATATTGTTCAAGTTCAAAATCTAAATGCTGAACTTTTAGTTCCAGGTGCAAACTTAATTAGAAATACAATCTGGAGCAAAGCAGCAGTTGAAAAATTAGGAAAGGAGAAATTGTTCATATAAAATGGGAATAAATGAAGCCTTAGCTAATATCAAATTGTTAGAAAAACCTTCTGAGAAATGGATCGTTCCTAAAGATTTTTATTCAATACTCATTGATGATGATGATTTTAGGGAGGTTGATTCTTCATTAATCAGCCATTTAAATGATAATGAATTTGCTGTTCTACGTAAAAAAGGTAAAACTAAACGAAAAATAGTAGCTACTCTTGGAATGATAGCTTTTTTTGAACAGGACAATGAACAAGCAAGACCTTATGATTCTATAGTGACTCCTGTAAGTTCGGGTGGTTGGGAACATCATTTCTATAAGGTTTATTCAACTCAGTTAAGCACATCATCTTCGGAAAAAATTGATGGCCAATCAACAGTTATTGGTAAAAAAACACCATGGGAGGTCCATATTTGGAGTAGTTAAAATGGATCCATATAAAATATTACTTTCTCCGTTAAGTACAGAAAAGTCAGTTAGAGAAATGGAAACAAAGAACTCACTGATTTTCATAGTTAGCAATAGAGCAAATAAAAGACAAGTTAAGTGGGCTACCCAAAAAGCATTTGATGTTAAAGTTGTTGATATTCAAACTTTAATACTTCCAGATGGAAAAAAGAAAGCTTACATAAAGCTTCATCCAGATACACATGCAGCTGATGTAACAACTAAATTAGGACTGGTATAAAATGGGACATAGATTAATTCAACAGAGACGAGGAAGAGGAACAGCAATATTCCGTTCACCTAGTCATAGATCTTTTGGAAAGATTGGTTACCCAGTTATTGAAAAAATGATGAATGGAGAAATTGTTGATCTTGTTAACTCAAGAATTCATTCAGCTCCTCTTATGATGCTTGAATTTGAAAATGGTGAAATGAGCCTACTACCTGCACCAATTGGTGTAAAAGTTGGACAAAAAGTTACAGCTGGAGAAAACGGAGAAACAAACAGCGGAAATATTGTTCAACTAAAAAACATTCCAGCAGGAACTAGTATTTACAACGTTGAATTAAGACCAAGAGATGGTGGAAAATTAATTAGAACTGCAGGATCATCTGCTTTTGTTGTTGGAAAAGAAGGAAATAAAGTCATACTTAAACTTCCATCAAAGAAGAAAGTTACAGTTAATCCAGATTGTTTTGCAACAATCGGTGTAATTGCAGGTGGCGGAAGATTATCAAAACCATTGCTAAAAGCAGGACGAGCATATCATATTCATAGAGCAAAGAACAAGAGATTCCCAAGAGTTTGTGGAGTAGCTATGAATCCACCAGACCACCCACACGGTGGTACACATCGAAGAAACATGGGACATCCAACTACAATTAAACGAGATTCACCTCCTGGTCAGAAAGTAGGTTTAGTAGCTGCTAGACGAACAGGTAAGAAGAAGAAGTAAAATGGTAAAAGAATTTAAATTCCGAGGAAAGAAATTTGACGAACTAGTTAGTATGCAATATACTGAATTAGCAGAACACTTCGGCGCTAGAGCTAGAAGAACTCTGAAAAGAGGATTAACTGATGTTCAAAAGAAACTTCTTGTAAAAGTAAAGAGGATGAAAGAAGGAAAAAGAAAAACAGTCAAAACTCAAAGTAGAGATATGATTATTCTTCCAGAAATGGTTGGAATAAAAATTGGAATTCATAATGGAAAAGAATACATTCCTATTGAAATGACCGAAGGAATGATTGGTCATTTCCTTGGAGAATTCGTTAGAACACGAAAAGATCCAGAACACAAGGCTCCAGGTATCGGAGCTACACGTGGTACAAAACACGTATCTGTAAAGTAAAATGAAATATAAATATACATACCAAGGTCCGCAGGAAAAGATTGTTAAGATAGTTGGAAGACACCTTCCAATTTCACGAAAAACAAGTTCAGAAATAGCTCGATTCATTAAAAGAAGAAAAGTTGACCAAGCAATTCAATGGCTCGGTGAAGTTGCAGAAGCAAAACGAGCTGTTCCATTTATACGGAGAAAGAAAGATGTTCCACATAGAAAAGGTCCAATGTCTGTTGGACGATTTCCAAGAAATGCTAGTATTCAAATAAAAAAATTACTTGAACAACTTAGAACAAATGCAAAAGAAGCTGGATTGAAAGAAGAGGACTTAATTGTTATTCATGCTGTTGCACAACCTGGTCCAGTATTAAGAAAATATGGAAGACAAAGAGGACGAAGAAAGGTTGCACATTTTGAAATTGTTGCAACTGAAGCAAAACCTAAGAAAAAAGATAAAAAAGAAGAGAAAAAGGAGGATAAGAAATGATTGAGAGAGAATTTATTCGAAGTAAAATCAGAAGTATGAGTATAAAGAACTTTATCATAACTTATCTTAAGAAAGGTGCTGGTTGCGGCGCAGTAATTGTTGAGAAAACTCCTCTTGGTGAGAAAATCATAATTGATGCAGTTAGACCTGGTCTAGTTATTGGACGTGGTGGAGAGACAATCAAATTCCTAACTAATACTTTAAAATCAAAATACAAACTTGAGAACCCACAAATTGAGGTTCGAGAAATTCAACAACCAATGCTTTGTTCAGAAGCTGTTGCAAATAGAATCGCAGATAGTTTAGAAAGATTTGGTCCAAATAGA
>JAFCCX010000069.1 GCA_017609995.1 Candidatus Pacearchaeota archaeon
AAATATGAAATAAAGAGTCACCAGACATGATTACGAACTCTCCTTTAAACCCCTCAGTTATAAGTTTTGTTGTTGTCGGGATTCCACTACCTCTTTCTTTTGTTTGTGAAGAAATACCTCTTATCGCTTGTTCGATAGCTAGTTTATGAGTCTTAACTTTATGCGGAGTATTATCATAGGATGCTTTAATACCAATACCCAGATCAACTAAAGCAATTTGACAAATTTTAGTTCGTCCGTAATATTGTGCGCAGATCCAATACTTATCTGTTTTAGCATGCTGAATAATATTGCCTTCTAATTCTGATGTCAAATATTTTATATGTTGGAGGAATGCATCATTCTCCATTACTTCAAGCAAACGATCTTGAAATTTTCCTAAAATCTTATTCTCTGGTTTAGATTCCAGTTTTAAGATTGGTAAATATGTTGAAGAAGTATATGGTAGAGTACTCCTCCCTTTCGGAAAAGATATTTGTTTTAGAAAAGATTTAACTTGGTCGCTAATATCTTCAAGAGAAATTTTGATATTCTTCTTATCAGCATATGCTGCAATAGGTAAGACAGCGATTGGTGTACTAAATTCTGCGTCTAACTTAACACTTGTTTTCCCAGAAATACTACAATCATCAATTTCTTTAAGATTTTGGGCTAATTCAATAATTTGGTTCTTAACCTTAAATTCTTTTTTTACTTGCATATATTTAAGAAATATTGCATTTATATAAATCTTACTTACAATAAAATTTATTCCAACACTTCAGGTTGTGGTATCTCTTCTTTCAAGCCTTTTCTCTTTCTGATTCTTAATGCTATCTCTCTTTGCAGATCATTTGGAAGTTTTTCAAAGGTCTGGTCAACTAAGAACCATGCGCCTCTTCCTGCTGTTCCGCTTCTCAGGGAACTTGTGAATCCAAACATTTCTGCGACAGGAAGCTTTGCTTTGACTACTAGCATGTCTCCGTCTTGTTCTGTGTCTAATAATTGACCTCGTCTTCCTTGGACAAGTTTAGAAATTGCTCCAAGATACTCAAGTGGAGAATCGATTCTGATTGTCTGCTTTGGCTCGAAAATAACATCACCTGCGGTTAGCATAGCATTAAAGATTGCAGAACGAACAGCTGGAATCATTTGTGCTGGACCTCTGTGAATTGAGTCCTCATGAAGTTTTGTATCCATTAATCGAACTTTAAGTCCTGTTCCAGGTGCTCTAACTAACGGACCAGCTCGCATAGCTTCCTCAAAAGCCTGCATAACCAGCTCTATAATTTCACCAATATGAACAATACCTCTTGTCTCTTCTGTTAAGACATTTCCTTTGTAGATGTCTTTGTAATTTTTTGCGGATTGTCTGTCAATGCCTGCTTCTTGAAGAGATGCTAAAAGTTCATCTTTTGGTTTCTTAAATCGGCCTTCTGGAATTTTTCCTGCATGAATTGCAGCTGAAATTGCTTTGTCCAGAGGTTCAACAATAACAAAAATCTTGTTGTGTTTGTTTGGGGATTTGCCCATAACAGTTGGACTTGGCTTCTCAACTGTTTCTCTGTAAACAACAATTGGTGGGGAAACTACAATATCCAAACCTTTGTCTCTCTGAATCATATGCTCTTTGATTTCTAAGTGAAGTTCACCTAGACCAGAAATCAGGTTCTCACCTGTTTCCTCATTGATTGTGATTGCAATAGTTGGGTCTTCTTTTGCCATTTGCTTTAAAATCTCAATTAGTTTTGCTAAATCAGCTGGGTTTTTTGCTTCAATTGCTTTTGTAACAACTGGATCAAACAAGTGTGTAATAGATTCAAAAGGTGCAATTGGTTCTTCTGAAATTGTCTCACCTGAACTTGTGTCAGCCATACCTACAATTCCTGCAATGTTTCCAGCTTTTGCATTATCAATAATTTCTCTTTTAGCTCCCTTGGAAATAATAACTTGCTGAATTCTGTGTTTGACTTTAGCATTATTCAGATAGACATCCATTCCTTTTTTCAAAGTTCCTGAGAAGATTCTACCTGTTGAAATTTCACCTGCTTGTGGGTCAATCATAACTTTTGTTACAACAAAAACTAACTGACCATTTGGGTCGCAAGATAGTAATTGCTTTCCAACTTCTGTGTCAGTTTCTCCCTGCCAAAGTTTTGGAATTCTATATTTCTGAGCTTCAACTGGATTTGGCAAATGCTTGATAACCATATCCAAAACAGTTTCATGTAATGGACTTTTTTCTGCAAACTCTTTGTAGCCATCTTCCTTTGAATAAGCATCAAGAACATCTTTGAAACTTAGTTTCTTTTTCTGCATCATTGAAAAGCTCATAGCCCAATTATGATAAGCTGAGCCAAATGCAACTGAACCATCTTTAACAGAAACCTGCCACTTTTCCTTGTATTCTTCAGGTGCGACACTCTTAATGATTTTATTAACATGATTAATAGATTTTACAAATCTTTCCTGCATTGCTTCAGGAGTTAGTTTAACTTCTCTGATTAGTCGGTCAACTTTGTTAATGAAAAGAACTGGCTTAACTCTTTCTTTCAGAGCTTGTCTAAGAACTGTCTCTGTCTGAGGCATGCAACCCTCAACAGCACAAACAACTACAACTGCTCCGTCTACAGCTCTCATAGCTCTTGTTACGTCTCCACCAAAATCTACGTGACCTGGTGTATCTAAAAGATTGATTAGAACATCTTCACCTTCAAACTGGTGAATCATTGAGATATTTGCTGTCTGAATTGTGATTCCTCTTTCTTGCTCCTCTTCTAGGAAATCCATTGCTAACTGCTTTCCAGCTAGTTCCTGAGAAATCATTCCAGCACCAGATAAAAGATTGTCAGATAGAGTTGTTTTTCCGTGATCAATGTGTGCGCAAATTCCAATATTTCTGATTTTTTCTGGTTGCTTCATTAATTCTAAAACTTTTGTAAGTCTGTCTTCTTTAGCCATTTTTTTGCCTTGTAATGCCCAGTCTTCGTCGACCATATAACCTTGGTCTTCTCAGACATCTAGAGCAAAACTATCTATAATTAAATTGTGTGGTTGATAGTTTTATAAATCTTGTGGAA
>JAFCCX010000070.1 GCA_017609995.1 Candidatus Pacearchaeota archaeon
CAGGTTATGGTAATACATTTTATCTTGGCGAATGTTATATTGAAAATATAATGGTTTTATGATACAATCTTTCTTATTTTTATTAATGTATAAAGTTTCCAAATAGAAATGCAATAATTTTCTTACACTAGCGTCGATAAACCCAACTGTAGGCACAGTAAAGAATACTATCTGTTTTTGATGACGGAATGTTTGTGTTAGCCATCCAACAACTCTGTTCTGAATACTTTGGTGTGTTTTATGTGAAATATCAATACCTGCTTCATCCCAATTCCACGCATCGCCAAACCTTAACTTTTCTTGGTTCAATTGTTCTAATAAATACTTAGCTCTAAAGAAACAATGAACATTAACCAGATATTCTTTAGTTGGCATCTCTCCATGTTGATATAAATACAAACCAATCATTATAGAAATTGTTGATAGACTTTTACCACTTCCTGTCTGACCGACGACGATTATCAAAGCGTTCTTTCCATTCTTAATTCTGTTATCTAAAGTTTTGATAAATATCTGCATCGCTCTTGAATAGTGTGCAATCTTTTCAGGGTATCTTTTATATGTCATTCTAAACCTATTTTCCTCTTAGTACTAAATTCATTCTTGCGTTTGAATAACAAAATTAGTTCTCTCCACATCTTTCTGTAATGTTCTAAAACATAAGCTATGGTTCGGCGTTCTGCATCTTTCCTAGCTTTATCTGTCCTTCCTTCTCCAGTGTATGCTTTTAAAACATTATTGTATATTTCAGTTTGAAACTTATTTGTTTTTGAAAGTGCCTCTTCTATTGGTTTAATTTTCTCTTTGATCGTTTCATCAAAATAATAAAACATCAAATCGTAAAGTGTTTCAGTTGAGTTCTTACAAATGTCTGCCTGGTCTGGAAAATAAAGTGGTATAGAACCCTTCTGTGTTTTAACCATATAAGTTCCGCCTTCTCGAACATCTTTGCTCCATTCAACTCTGCAAAGTTCTATACTACGCAAAACTATTTCTTTGAAACTTGTAGGTTCTTTTTTTTTCCATGCTTCAGACGCGTCTGGAAAATCCTGTTCTTGTGCATTCGTTAACTTTTCAAATTCTGCCATTTTTCCTTTACAATAACAACCATTTATTTTTTCCTCCTAAAAAATATATACAATAACACAAACATACCCACTGTGCCAAGAAGCAACATAGCCATATTATAATTAGTAATAAAACTATCACTAAATGTTACAACAACCATAAAAATATTCCTCCAAGAAAAAGAACAGCGAAGGTATAAACAATAATCATATTCAAATCCCAAATAAAACCTTTTCCTCTCTGCCAATAGATTGGTAAGAATTGAATCCATGTCTTAGGTCTTATTAAACAGAAACCCATTAGCTTCCATAACTTTGCACCGCTTGGTGTTACATCCATCTTCAATTCCTCGACGGTAAATAGTTTTTTAGTATGACGAAGTTCATGTTTAAGAATTGGTTTGTAAAGTTCTGGATACTTTGGTAAGTCTTTATGTATCTCAATATAATCTCCGAAGTTATTTGCAACTCCCCAATCGACGAATCTTATATCTGGTGTTTCTTGTTTTTGAAATGTCATTTCCCTCTACCAAATAACTTCCCTAACCATCCAGACTTTTGAGCATCTGCACCTCCACCCATCATTCCACCGTAACCACCCATCGCATCACTCATACTTAAACTCTTAAATATTCTATAACTTTCATGTCCTTTGATTGCCCTCGACAAAACTAGAAAACAAACTTCATAAATCATATTAGATACTAAAGTCATCCTCGACGAATCAGGAACACCCTTGTTATAATAAATCTTTTCATTATAACTTATTCCAGGAGGAACGAAACCAAACTCTTCTAAGTTAACAACAAACATTCTTCTAGTTGCCTCAATAATTCCCTCCATAAACAAAGACAATCTTTTCTCGTCGATGTGTGCCATCGTTGTATTGTTATTTAACTTAGCAGTTAGGTAGTTTATGATTGCACCACGACAAGTATCATTAACTAAGAACCTTCCTCCTTCATTCATAAACCACTTCGCTTGTTCCTTATTCCATTGTTCACCTTTAAGTGCATGGTCTAGGTTATCTATAATAGTTTGTGGATCTATCTGACCGACGATGTTTGTAACAGCACCCTCGTTACCTCCTGAATACATTGGCATTACTGATTGTTGTTGGTAAGGGTCTACTTCCATATATTGTTCTTGTGGTTGCATTTTATCCTCCTGATGTTACGATTGGTTGTGTTGGTGATCTTAAATGTTCCGCAACTGTTTGCAATCCATCGACAACATCTTTCATTCCTATCCATTGAATATAAAGTATAAGGAACAATATAAATGTAAACATCATCATCGTTATTAATGTTTGGTATTTATCCCAGAAACTATAAATTGTAAACCTAGACTTTGCAGATTGTTCATTGTCAAAACTCCATGCGGTTGCATCTTGGTTCTTTGCTTTTAGTTGTAGGATTGGTAATTTAATACCTTCAGTAGTTGTAACTCTTGCCAATGAATCTGGTAAGATTGGTTCATAATCATCCATTCCTTTTTGTGCTAACATTAAAGTTCTATTCGGCGACGATAAGAAAACAGATTCAGGAGGTGGCATATCTACAATACCAATACCTTTTCGTTTCATACGGAAAGAAGTTATCCCTCCAACCTTCGCAGATTTGAAGTAACCACCTCGTGCCTGTGATATTTCTACAACCCTGCCGTCAGAACGAGGGGTTACAATTATTACTGGGATATTAAATTGTTTGTTATGTTTCCTTCTTAATATAAATAATAATAGTACACCACCGACGACAAAGAACACAGCAATACCAACTCCAATATAAGTAAAGGTTTGTAATAAAGAACTAAACCCAGAGGCAGAACCAAAACCTCCTATCGAATCAAACAACCCCATTAGTAAACCAAACGTTACCATTATTTAAAGTTTATGGAAAATTATATAAATGATTATGTATACATTTTGTTATGCCAAAGATAACA
>JAFCCX010000071.1:0-2940 GCA_017609995.1 Candidatus Pacearchaeota archaeon
AGAAGCTTTAACAAAAGCAACAGGAAGCGAAAGAGAAACCTTACAGTCCATTTTAGGTAAACATTCAGGAAATACAGCAAATCAGCAAATACTAAATGCCGAAGCTACAATGATTTCCTCTTATTATCAGGAGCGAGCCGATCTTATGGGAGCATATTACAGCCTGGCATTAGAGGATTTAAGCAGTCGCGGAATTACTATCCCCGAGAATATTGATTCTATGAAAGATCTATCCCAGTGGATAGAAGAGAGGATCAATATTAAGGGTGATTCTGCTTTAGATTTTGAAAAACTCCGATTAGAAGGTTTAAGTGATCCTGATCAGAGATTCTTACTAGCTGGATTGAGCCTAATTTATAATCTAGGTATAGAATATGACAGCGTAGAAGGGTTTGGAGATTTACTCGGACTTCTTTCAATAAATTACACAAACTTATATGACAGTCATAGAAAACTTGAAAAAGATCTTCAAAGGATACAAGATGAACTAAGAGTAAAATATGTTGATTCAGAAATAGCAGCTACAAAAAGAGCGATTGCAGAAGTAGAAGCTGCTATAGATCATATTTATACACAGGAAATGAATCTTGCTAGAAATAGATTAACCTACCAGAGTAGAGGTAGCTTTGATAATGATGTTAGATTTGTAAGAGGTATTTATGGTATTTATGAGCAAAGGAACGAGGTTCGCTCAGCAAGTTACGAGTATGAAGGCGTCACATATGAAGGTATGCTCAGTGCACTTACAAGAAAAGCACTTCTTGAAAGCAGCTTAAGGGATCTAGAAAAGGTTAAGCAAAAGCTAGAAGAAAGTCTTGCTCCTACCCCTAAAGAAGCAAGAAAGCAAGTTGTTAGGGACTGGAGACGGACTGCCAGAGAAGGAGAAGCAGGTAGAGAGATCGAGACTGAAAGGGCCTTTGATTCATTTATTAAATATGCCACAAATCTTATTAAAGATGATCAGATAGAAGATGTTAAAACGCTAACAGAACTTAGGGATTTACTCGAAAGGTTCAATAATGGATTCAAAAATTTACCTCAAGAAGCTTTTAAAGGAGAGCGGTTAAGGAAAATCTCAGATGCTGTAGATGATGTCAAAGAAGAAGTCGAAGAAAAAGCTATAGAACTTCTAGCAAAAAGTGATCTTAGTGCTGATGATGTAATTGCGCTTAATTATATTCTTGATAATTTAGGACGCAGAGATATAGATGACAAAAAAGCAGCAAAAGTCTTTTCTGAATGGATAGATACACTTAGCAATACGATAGACAAAGCTGATATGGGTGTATTCTATGATCTTCTTATTAAGATCGAAGCTAAATTTAAAATGGGTTTAAACAAAAGGATGTTTGACGTTATCTATGATTACCTTAAACTTTATTTAGAAAAAGACCCAGATACTTATACTCCTACACTGAAGGAACTGATTCTTATTAGTGAGCGCATAACAAGTGCCGAAGAAACATATGGAGCATTATTTTCTGAGCAGAAAAAGTTTTTTGGTTTAAGAAAAAGTGATTACCAAAGATTTAGCGAGCAAGTGGTTGAATTACGCATTCTTGCAGAAGATAGAGCGTTCGAAATAATAAATGGTTTTACAGCTAGAGATCTAGAAGATATAGGCATAATAGAGCAGATGAACGATGTTATTAGTGCGCTTCACTATGATGAACTTTCCTCAAAACATATTAGAGAATCTCACGCTAAATGGAATGAAATAATTTCAAGATTTGTAGAGAATAATTGGGTAGATGAAAATAGCCGCTCTGTTATAGCAATCAAATTAAAGATTGAAGATGTATTTTTAGCAAAAGTTGCAGTAAAAGAAGCTAGAGAAAAATCCGAGGATATATTTACAGGTGTCTATGCCCAGAGAGATCCAGATAAAGTTATTGAAGGAGTAGAGAATTTACTGAATATTACTGAAGGTATGATAGGTGAAATTAATCCAAATCGTACAATTGAAGAAATTATAAAGGGTACCGATATAGCTTCTGTTGCTGCAAATCTTGTAAATTGCGAAATACTCATAAGAGAACTTCCATTAAGGTTACTAGATCCAGGATTAGCAGATGAAAGGCTTTCTTATATTGATAAGCAAAGCGAACTTAAAAACAAATTGGTAGCCTTAAGAAATAAATTAAAAACTCACCTAAGAAATACTGTATTAAATAATAGAACAGCAACTGTAGATGGACAACTGGACGGATTTTCTTATTTAACCAGTACTGATCTTTATTTATACGACTGCAATATTTATTTTGATACTGACGAAATTCACCAAATGGCCAATGCGCTTAAGCAGGATGCCTATGCATTTGGTAGATCTGATAGATGGATGCAGCTTGTAGATACTGCATACAAAGTAAGAAGAAGTAATTATGTAGTGCCACAGGTTGATGAAATACTAAAGCAACTTAAAGGGGAACAACAACCAGAACGTGCCATAGAAGATGCAGAAGCAATGCTTAGAGGCATCCTAGAAGAAGCTTCAAGAAAATATGAATATAAAGTGGAATATTATAGTGCCAGTGAGCTTAGAGAGTTAAGAAAAGATATAGATTTAGTGATTAAGCAGGCAAGGGCGTACATAGAAGAGGTGAAAAAAGATTTTTACGATTCAATTAATGTACAAGATGAAAACAGTCCTATAAATGCTATGTCAAAAGAAGCAAGTTTCCAGGATATTGAGGTAGCTTGGCTGATTATTCATAGTCAAGCAAGACGTCTCCTTTCAGTGCTAAAAGCAGGAGATGGTACCGAAAATGTCATTATTGGAACAATGGGCACACCTGAGAATCCCGGTGCATATGATAAGTATATGAAAGCTGTTGAGGGACGAAGGGAAGAGCAAGAAAATTACCATAAGCAATACGACGAAGCTTACAAAAAGTTAAGCGATCTATTGAGTTCACTTATAAAGAAAAAGGATAGAAAAAA
>JAFCCX010000071.1:2990-3526 GCA_017609995.1 Candidatus Pacearchaeota archaeon
AATTCTTCAAGAATTAAAAAATCTAGAAATCCAATATAGAGTATATTTTGAAGGAGATTCCGGCTCCTATTGGGAATTTTATCAGAGCATTAAAGAATTGCGAAGCATGGCACATATAACAGCAATCAACATAATGGCATATAAAGTATTTTATAGCACAGATAAGAAAAACGAAGAGCTTTACAATGAAATAGTTACGGTTATCGATCTTCTCGATGAAGAAGTTTACGAAAAGGATAACGAGATCTTAGAAGACAGAAGAGAAAGATGGTTAAGAGCAGCTATATACATGGCTAGGAATTCCGGCAATGCCAAAAAAATAAGAGAAATTATGAAAGCCAATATCGATAAACCAATGGATGTTAGACTTTCTTTAGTAGCAGAGTTTTTGAAAAAAGATTGGGGAGATAATAGCAGTAAATATTTAGCTTTCGACAATTTGGTCACACTAATTAGGGAAAGGTTTGCGCCTATAGAAAAGGCACCCCTAGGTGAAGTTGATGCAATGGAAGATGCTTTTAGAAGAAGCCGCAATG
>JAFCCX010000072.1 GCA_017609995.1 Candidatus Pacearchaeota archaeon
TGGAAACTTCAGAGAAATTATTACTGTAGATATTATTGCTCGGGCTTTAAGAGATCTTGGAAAGAAAGTTAGATACATCTATTCGTGGGATGATTTTGACAGATTTAGAAAGATTCCTAGAAACATACCAAATGGAAAACGATTTGAAAAGTATCTTATGATGCCGGGAGTTGAAGTTCCTGATCCCTGGGGTTGTCATAAATCCTATGCTGAGCATTTTGAAAAAGAAGTTGAGGATTCTATTCCTTTGGTTGGAATCAAACCACAATTTATTCATCAATACAAAATGTATCAGTCTGGAAAATATGCTAAGCAAATCAAGTTTGCTATGATTGAAAAAGATACTATCAGAAATATCTTAGACAAGTACAGAAAAGAGCCTCTGCCTAAAAATTGGTATCCAATTAATATCTTTTGTGAGAAGTGTGGAAAAGAACTAGGTAAAGTAGAAACTTATGATAATGAATTCACTATTACATATTTTTGCTCTTGTGGATATAATGGTAAATCAGATTTCAGAAAATCAAAGAACATAAAACTTCGTTGGCGAGTTGATTGGCCAATGAGATGGGTTTATGAAAATGTAAATTGCGAAGGTGGTGGAAAAGAACACAGCACACCAGGTGGTTCTATAACTACCTCTAAAGAAATTATTCAGAAAGTCTTTGGTAGAAGACCTCCAACAAGTTTCAGTTATGATTTTATTATTGTAAAAGGAGTTGGTGGAAAAATGTCCAGCTCACTTGGCAATGTAATCACTCTACACAGTGCTCTTGAAGTTTATCTTCCAGAAGTTATAAGATACTTATTTGCAAGCACAAGACCAAAAACAGATTTTTCAATATCTTTTGATGAAGATGTTTTGAAAGTCTATGATGATTTTTACAGATGTGAGAAAGCTTATTTTAAAGGAAAAGATAAACAGCAAATTAGAATCTATGAACTGAGTGTTGTTGATAAACCTCTTAAAAGTTTACCAGTTCAACCAGCAATTAGAACTTGCATTGAATTCATGAACATCTATCGGGATTATAAGAAAGCAACAAAAGCTTATTGTGCACAATTCAAAGTTACAAAAGCAAGTGATAAAGAAAGAGTTGGAAGAATTATGCTTAACATGAAGATTTGGTTGAAGAAATATGCTTTAGATAAATATAAGTTTGAAATTCAGGAGAATCCTAAAGTAAGATTAAGTGCAAAACAAAAATCTGCAATGAAGGATTTTGCAAGGAGTCTTTCAAATAAAAACACTGAAAAGAAACTAATTAGCTTATTTGGGAACATTGCTAAGAAGAACAATCTAACTCTTCCTGACTTTTTCAAAACATGTTATACAGTGATTTTAAATAAAGAACGGGGACCAAGATTAGCTCCATTTATCTTGGCTGTTGGTCAAAGTAGAATCAAAAAAATTCTTGAGAAAGTATAATGGTATATCAAGGAATTGGAGATATATGTTTAATTAAGGAGAAGAATACTCAGTTAGCAGAACAGCTACTCAAACAACATCCGCAGTTTAAATCTGTTTATTTTCAAGGTAAGATTTCTGGTAAGTATCGGTTGCCTAGAGTTCAGTGGCTAGCTGGAGAAAAGCGAACTGAAGTTCTTCACAAAGAGAACAACTGCCTCTTTAAATTAGATATCAAGAAAGTTATGTTTAGCAAAGGCAACCAAGAAGAAAAGAGAAGGATGATTAAAGAAGTCAAACTCGGAGATGTTGTTGTTGACATGTTTGCAGGAATTGGTTACTGGACAATTCCAATTGCAAAGTTCTCTAATCCTAAAACAGTTTATGCAATTGAGCTAAACCCAAAATCACATGACTTCTTAAGAGAGAACATTCGGCTTAATAAAGTAACAGATAAAGTGATTGCAATTAAGGGCGACTCTAAAAGAGTCGCGTCTAAGCTTGGAAAAATAGCAGATAAAGTGATTATGGGGTACTTTGAGTCTGAGAGTTTCCTTCCAACAGCTGTAGAACTTTTGAAAAAGAATGGTACTATTTATTTTCATTTCGTTTCTAAAGAAGATGGTGTAAAGATTAATCTCAAAGGATTAAGAGTAAAAAAGATTAGACAAATTAAGCAAATAGCTCCACGAGTATATCATTATATTGCAGAGCTTGTTCATTCTTCCTGAATTGTGTAAAGAATTTCACCTATTCTAACTCGTGTTCCAGGTTCAATGTTAATAACCATTCTAATAACATCTTCTTGTGAAAGTTGCATAAAGATAAATTGTGAATCATCTGCTACATTTGTAAATGCACCTGAGAAAACAGAATTATCTTCTCCAATTGTTGGATGTTGTAAATCAATTTTATCTGGTTGTCTTTTTAGAACCAATAAATTAGCTTCTTCAATTCCTTCGGTCTCGCCTGTTCCAACAGTTTCACCAACAACTAAACCAGTAATTACGCCAAGTCCACCTTCACCTTGTCCTGTTATTGATTGAATTCCAAAGTCCTTATCTTTTGTATTTGAGAAAACAAGAATCCTCTCATTTGCCGACTGCAAGTAGACTTCAATTTGTCCATCACCAATTATCTCTCCACTTATTGCAAAAGAAGTAATGTTAAGGGTTTCTGGTGTTGATGAAGACAAGATATATATTGTACCTTCTGATAAGTCTAAATCAACTGTCTGTCTATAGGATTCATAAGAAATGAAACCAGTAATTGGGTTTACATCAAACTGGAAAAAAGCAAATCCTACACCCACAATTAGAACGATTCCAACTGCGAGAAACATTCGTCGCATCATAGCATCGTCCTTTTTTCTTATCATTGTTTTTTACCTCATTTTTATTTTATTTATATTTATCTAAACAGCTCACTCATCTTTATTTTCCGAGGGAACTGTCTTTTTGATTCCTGAATATGTGATTTGAAATG
>JAFCCX010000073.1 GCA_017609995.1 Candidatus Pacearchaeota archaeon
TGACAAAATGAATCCAACACCAAGAAAAGTAGTTCTTCAACACGGTGAAAACTCAAAGTGTTTGAATATGGCAAGTACAATTCATAAAGAATTCAAGATTGAAACAAATGCCCCAAGAAACATTGATGCAATAAGACTACGTTAAGACTGTTTTCTCACATATCGAATTATTTATAAGTTTTTATGTTTACTATTCTTTGATTAATATGGAAAGTATAACTAGAGAACGGGTAGTAGAGCGATTTTTGAGATTTGTTAGTATTGATACTCAATCTGCAGAAGATATATTTGAAGAAGATGGAAAGACTCCACTTATTCCTTCAACAAAAAAACAACGTGATTTAGCTGTTGTTTTGGAAGGAGAATTAGTTAATTTAGGACTTGAGCACGTGATGATTAGTGATCGTAGTTATGTAACTGCAAGATTACCATCAAATCTTCCAGAAGGAACTGATTGTCCAACAATTGGACTAATAGCACATATTGACACGTCTGCTTCAGCTTCTGGAGAGAATGTTAATCCTATACAACACCATGATTATGATGGTTCTGATATTAAATTAGATGGCGTAACAATTAATGTAGAAGAGAATCCAGAATTAAAGAACTATATTGGTGACACAATTATTACTTCAGATGGAACAACCCTGCTTGGTGCAGATGACAAAGCAGGAATTGCAGAGATTTTGACTACTTTTGGACACCTAACACATCACCCAGAAATTCTACATGGGGATATTGTAGTATGTTTCAATCCTGATGAGGAAACAGGTCACGGAACAGATTACTTTCCGGGCGTAGATGGTGATACAATTTATAAGTCTATCTGGGGCGCAGATTTAGCATATACAATTGATGGTGAAGGTCTCGGAACAGTAGAAGATGAAACTTTTAATGCATCTAAATTTGAAATTACAATAAAAGGAAGACCAGTCCATCCAGGATATGCAAAAGGAAAAGGAATGATTGACCCTACATATGTTGCTGCAGATATTCTAGAGAAGATTAATAGTGAGTTCCTTAGACCTGAAGAAAGTGAAAAACGAAAAGAATATGTTTGGGCAAGAACTTGTACTGCAAACGAAACTGAAGGTAAAATAACTGGAATTATCCGAAGTTTCGATGCAACAGAATTAAGAGATATGGAAGGTGATTTGCGTGAAAGAATTCAAGATGTACAAAATACCTTTGGTGCCGAAAATGTAGAACTAACAATTACTCCGCAGTATAGTAATATGAAAGAAAATCTTGACAAACATCCAGAAGCAATACGTTATGCAAATCAAGCAATTGAAACAATTTGTGGAATGGAGCCAATACGTAAGCCAATTCGAGGTGGAACTGATGGTTCTATGCTTACACTTAAAGGTTTACCAACACCAAATATTTTCGGTGGAGGGTATAACTTCCACGGACCAATGGAATATATTCCAGTTTCTAATATGGTAAAAGCTGTTAATACACTTGTAGAATTGGTTCAATTACCTGCACGAGAAGCAATGGCGGCTGCTGAATAAGCAGCTATTCTTTTTCTATTTTTGAAATTACGATGGTATTTGAATAGATTGTTTTCAAATCTTTCTTTAAACCTAAAGCAAGTGTTTTGATTGCTTGTTGAGTGAACATAATACTTACATTGTTGTTCTTAACATAACTTGTAATTATACTTTCAGCTTCTTTTAACAGAGCAGTTCTTATAGCTCTCTTTACTCGGTTGTTAAGTAAGATAAATGTTTTAATTCTAATTTTTTGATCATCTTTTGTGTTGTAAACCTTTGAAGTTAAGATTCTTTCTTTTGCTCGTCTACTAATTCTTTGAAGATAACTGTTTAAAATCTTATATTTCTCAGCTTCAGTTTGAGCTGTATCACCTTGAACTTTTATGATTTTCAAAAGAACTTTCTGATATTGGTTTTTAATTCCACCACCAAGTTCTTTGAAACTTATTTCGATTTTTCTACCTAAGATTTCTTTTGATTCAAATGCTGGTGTTTCACCTACTTCTAATTCGCCATAATCTGATGGAGCCATTACTGTGAACCACTTCTTCTTCACACCTTTTTCTTTTAGTTTCTTCTTAGCCATTTTATCCTACCAATAGTCTTGCCCGTTCTGGGTCATACTTCCAGGTCTTTGGAAGTCTCTTTGTTCGTTTGTAATACTTCTCAAGTCTTCGAATCTTAGACTCAATTAAATGTAATCCACGTTTTGATACGTTATCTTTCTTGTTCTTCTCTAAATGCTTTTTGATTTGAACAGCTCTTCGGATTAAATTTTGAACATCTTCAGGAACTTCGCCTGTAAGTTTGTTATCTTTAAGAATTTGAGTTATACTCTTTTTTGTGATTATTTTAACATCAGGGATACCATATGAATCTCTAAGAGTTAAACCAATCTTGCTTGTTGAATCTCCTTGTTTTGCAAGTTTCAGAACTAGTTTTTCAACCTCAGCTGCTTTGTAAGTTAACCAGCTTGGAGGTTTGCTAGATAGAGGTTTCTTTGAACCTGATTTTCCTCTTGTTCTTGCGTGCATTCTTCCCATTGTTTTTCGCCTTTGTATCGCCCAGTCTTCTTAGACATCCAGAGCGAAAGTAAAAAGCAAAACTCGAATGAATTAAACCGATAAAATTAGTACCGGTCTAACACCGCCTAAACGAGTTTAGCCTAAAACAAGCTTAGAATTACTCTTTTTAAATGTTTCTCTTAGATTTGATCTAGTGGTTTTGCTTCCCAACTACCTTCTTGACCAGTGACTAATCCCTTGTCGATTAAACCAGTAACAATGCTATTAGAATATGTTCTGTCTTTATGTAGCCCTTTCTTAACATCATTAATATTCGCACACCCAGTTAAAATTAAAGCATATGCTGTACGCTG
>JAFCCX010000005.1 GCA_017609995.1 Candidatus Pacearchaeota archaeon
AAC
Organism: Candidatus Pacearchaeota archaeon; assembly: GCA_017609995.1. GTDB lineage: Archaea > Nanobdellota > Nanobdellia > UBA10117 > JABICX01 > JAFCCX01. The sequence goes on from JAFCCX010000005.1 coordinate 4, forward strand.
AAAAATATCTACCCAGAATATACTAAAGATAAATGCTGCAAACAATCCAATTTTTTCATCAAACATTTCTTTTCCAAGGAAATAGATAAATGTAATGGAAACAAGAGACATAATTATTTGCAGTATCTTAAAAGATAATACACCTAATCCAAGTTTATATATCGCTGCTAATACAAATACAACACCAATCTGTCGCGCGGGGTTAAACAATTCTGGTGTTCCGAAAACCCAATTCTTAGCCAGAGTCAAGTAATCTGCACCATCCCACCAGATTGTCTCGTTCTTTGTAACAAAGAAAAAATATAATCTGATAACTAATGCCAGAGTAAGAATAAGGAACAAAATAATTGCATATTTATCTGATATAAAATCTCGAATTGGATCCCACTCTTTGTTAATTTTTTCCTTTACTTTTCCTGACAATTCTGGACCTTTTACTGCAATAGTTGTATCTCCTTCTTCTGTTTCAACAGATTTTGCTAAAATAATATCTGTTCCATCTGAATCATATACAACTCCCTTAGAATCGGAAAGTGGTTTAATTGAATCAGAATATTCTATAGCTAAGTTATCTGCTTCTTTTTGTTCTTTTTTACCTTTAGCAGATTGTTTTTTAGCCATGGGTGGTGGTATGAACAAAACTATAAAAAGATTATCGCAATATAACATATACTATGAAATTTAAGTTCTTGGGAGTTATTGGAATAGCTTTCTTTGTATTTATTATCTCAAGATTAAATTTAGCTAGTCTTTGGTTAAACCTTCAGAATATGATTATTCCTCTTTTCATCTTATCTTTAGTTTTTACAACAATAGATGTACTAATCAAGGTTTTTAGATGGAGATATATCTACTCAAGACTTGGTGTTCATCTATCTGTCTTTACTGCAATTACTATTTGGTTCAAATCGCTGTTTGCTGAAACTACTCCGGGAAAAGTTGGAGCTGTTTTAATTAAAGCACATATTTCAAAACAAGGTAAAGACGGGTTTGGTAAGGCGCTATTCTCAGTCACATTTGATATGATAATGGAAATTGTTACTATGGTACTTGTAGCAATTGTAGCAGTTGTATTCTTTGTTGGAATGATTTCTGCGAATATTATTGTAATTCCTATTGCTTTATTTGGAATTGGTCTTATTATGCTATATATTTTCAGAAAGGAAGATATTGCTAGAAAGTTCCTTGGGCCAGTATATCGCATATTTATTCCAGAGAAATACAAATCAAAAGCAAAACTAGTTTTTGAAAGTTTTTATGAAGGTTTGAAAAAAGTAGATATGCAAACAATCCTTGTCTCACAATTATTTTCTCTTGTAGGACTTGCTGTTATGGGTATAAGTCTGTGGATACTTGCAATGGCTCTAAATTTAACTGTCCCATTACATTATTTGATATTATATGTACCAATTAACACATTATTAGTAGCATTGCCTATAACTATCTCTGGAGTTGGAACAAGAGAATCTGGATTCATTATTTTGTTTGGTTTGTTTGGAATAAGTGCGGAAGCAGCTGTTATTTTCTCATTACTTTTACTCTTCCAAAGAATAATCTTAATGCTTCCCGGAATTATTTTACTTAATAAAAGAGAAACTACTGTTGAACATACAATGGATATAGCATAACAACTATGTTTCCTGCTCCGCTTCTTGTTTCATAAAATGACTTAATAGGTGTTATATTGTATTTAATTGGGAACATATAAGCCCAGTCTGGAGTTGTATGTGATTCAAATGCAGATAACATAAGATACTTCGGTTTCTTTGCTTCTAGCTCTCTTATGAACGCCGCCTCGTCTTCAAAATAAAATTCAATAACTTCTCTTTCAGCATAATATAGAATCTGCGTCCTTGATTGTGTAACAACAAAATCTCCTGGCGCAGTATGTTCTTTTAACCATAATCCCGCGTCTTGGACTTGCCATTGACCTCCAGCTTTTATTTTTATTAAGTTATCTGCGCGTGTTAACTGTGAATTAGCAACAATAAATAATATCGCAAATAACACAACCAACGCAACTCGCCAATCAATACGTTTGCGTATCTCTGAGTATACAAAATATAATCCATTCGCTGCAACTAAGAAGATTGCTGGATAAACAGGTACAAGATATCTCTCATCATAAACTTGATAATAACTAAAGAAAGCATAAAATGCAATAATCCAAATAAACAAAAATAAGTATTTGTTAAGCGATTTTTCTTTTTGTTTAAAAACTAAATCTGCACCTAGAAGAAGATCAATGAAAATATATGCTCCAATAAAGAATAAGATAATCAGACCTCCTCTTAAATAATCTGGTGCTTGTTGGAAGAAGACAAAATGTCCATGTAAAATCGTGAACTTTCCTGCAGCTATTTTAGCAAATTTGTCTACTGTCTGAGATTGTCTAAGTGCAATTTGTAATATTGCATTACCATATCTAAGTTGATAAAACAAGAAATACGGAATAGATGCAATAAGACCAAGACATACAGATATCCACGCATCTTTGTTTTTGAATAACTTAAATTTTTCTGTGATTAACAAATAGATGAAAACAACAGGTGCTAACAAAAGATTAGCCTCTCTAGACATGAAAGCAATAATAAATGCTGGACCAACTAACCACGCTGCGAGGCGACTATCTTTCTTGATAAATCCTTTCCAAAACAAATAGATGAATAACGTAGTACCAAAGAAGCCTACTGAATCAGGAAAGACTCTCGTTACAACAAAGAGGTCAACCCAAAAAACACTAAAGAAGAATGCTGCAATAAGTGCAATTTTTTTGTTAAACATATCTTTCCCAACTAAGTATACTAAGAAAATTGAAGCAAGAGAGAGTAAGATTTGTAAGAACTTAAAACTTGCAACACCAAGGCCTACTTTGTAAAGTGCTGTTAATACAAACACTATTCCAATTTGTCGCGCAGGATTATACATCTCAGGTGTATTAAAGACAAAGTTCTTAGCGAGAGTCAAATAATCTGCTTCATCCCACCAAACTGGTTGATTATTTGTAATAACGAAGTAATATATCCTGATAGCAAGTGCTAAAGTGAGAATAAGAAATAAAGCAACAGCATATTTATCTTTAAGGAAAAAATGTAGTAACTCCAATTTCCTCGCCTTTATTTCTGTAGGTTCCTTGATTTTTGAGTCATTTTCAACTGTTTCTTCAGTATTCTCCTCTTTTTCCATTAGCTTCAGCTCTGAGCAAAACTATAAAAAGATTATCGAGGTATAGCATATATATGGGAATCCTAGATAAATTCTTCAAGAAGAAAGAAGATAAGACTAAGACTGAAGAAGATGAACCCCCTTCTATTGATCAGAAGAAAGAAGATGAAGAAAAGGTCAAAAAACGCCTAAAAGCATTAGGATATATCTAACTTTGGTTTATATACTTCTATCTAATAAAGCTTATAATACAGTTTTTTCTTGATTTTGACATGGATGACCCAATAAAAGTACTTATGGTAGGTAATTTTCGAGTAAGTTCTTTTGCTAGTCAGGGTCTAACTTTTAACTTACTTGATGAACTGAAAAAGCACATTAATGCTGAATTTACTTATTTAGTTATAGACAAATACTATAAACAAGATATTCCTTTTGCTGAAAAGCACGGTATTAAACTCATTTCTCATCCCTATCCAAAATTCATTGTACAGAGAGATAAGATAATAAATGCAATCAAAAATGCTGATGTGGTTATAGATGCTGATGGAATTGAGTTTATTGGTAACAGATCGATTAAGAGACGATGGTTTCATTATTTTGCAACATCATATCTTCAATGGGTAGCACAAAAACAAGGAAAGTTGTATATTAAATATACAAAATCATATGGTCCTTTCCCAACACCCGGCTTTAGACAGCGAGTTAAGAACGATTTAAACAAACTTCCTTTCTTATTTGTGAGAGGTGATGAAAATCTAAATGTTGTAAAAGGTCTTGGATTAACTATCCCGCTTTATTCTTTCCCAGATGTTTCCTTAGGTCAAAATCCTGCATCAAAAACTTGGGCAACAAAGTATGTAAAGAAACTTGGTGTCGATGTTTCAAAACCTTTTATTGGAATATCTCCAAGTACAGTAATAAGTAATCAGTCTTTATTTGCAAAGAAAACTAATTGTTCCTGTGGTGCTAATCATGTTGTTTTAACAAAGAAACTTATTGAGTACTTCCAAAAAGATGGGAAACAAGTTTTACTAATTCCACAAGGTTGGGATGATGGTGAAAATCTAATTAGTTGTGACCTTGCTTTGATTAAGAAAGTATATGAAGAATTAGAAAACAAGAAAAATATTTTCTACATTTCAGATATGAGTTTAGAATATTCTGAAATGAGAGCAATTGTTGGTCTAACTGATTTCTATATTACAGGTCGTTATCATGGTCTCTGCTCTGGATTAAATACACTCCGTCCAGTTGTATCCTTAGCGTGGCATATGAAATATCAAGACGCGATGTCTTTATTTTTTGATAAGTATTTGGTTGTTGATTGTAGAGCAAACTCTGTTGATGATGCTTTTGAATTAATAAAGAAATATTACAAAGATAGAAGTTGGTATAATAAAACAGATATGAAAAAGAGAAAAGATGTTGTTGTAAATTTAGTAAACGAAAATGTAAAAATCTTAGCTGATGAAATTAAGAGGTATCAAAATGAAAGAACTATTACCACTAATTAAAGAACGAAGAAGTGTCAGGTTATTTACTGGAAAGAAAGTTCCAGTAAAAGATATTCAATCTATAATTGAAGCAGGAACTTGGGCACCAACTGGCTGTAATAGTCAGGAAATTCGTTTTAAGATTTTAGAAAGTGAGGATCAAATAAATGGTCTAATTAGATTCAAACCATTTCTAAGTGGAGTATCTCATTTCATACTTGTGTTATACGATATGTCTTTGCCATGGAGTCATCAAATGTATATTAAATCAAAACATCAGCGAACTCTTCCATTTATTGATGCTGGTTTAGCTACACAAAACATGATGTTATATGCAAAGAGCAAAAGTATTGATACTTGTGCATTAAACTTTTCTGAGCATTTCTTAGCTCCAACAAGTATAGTAAATAAAGCAGTTAAACGTGGAATAGTAAATGTTGGATTAGGCAGTCATGTTAAAGGAACTTTTAGTTATTTTTTGAGAAAAGACTTGAAAGTTCCAGAACATCTAAAAATTGTTTGTGCAATTGCAGTTGGTTATGCAAAACGTTATCCAAATATTGATACTGAAATGCATGGTCAAAGAAAAGTTATTAGAAAAGATGTTCGAGATTATATTATATGAAAGACATTAATCAGACAGTTATAACAAATGTAGAAGCATCCGAAGAAGAGCTTATTTCTAAATTAAATAAGAAAGCTAGATGGGGAATTAAACGAGCAGAAAAAAATGGATTGGTTGTAGAAGAATCTACTGACTGGGAAACTTTTTATGAAATATACCAGCAGAATATGAAACAAAAAGGTCAGATTGTTCGTTCATTAGATTTTGTAAAACAGGATTCAACTGTTTTGTTTTTATGTAAACTTAAAGATAAAGTTATTGCGGGTGTAACAATAACTTTTGATGATAGATTTTATAGTAAAGACATACCGCGACTTTCAAAGAACGCATCATTATCTGATTATTTAGAGTTGCAACCAAATAATTTACTTTACTGGAAGTGTTTACTTTGGGCTAAAAAGAAAGGATACAAAAATTTTGATTGGTCTGGTTATTCCAAAGCTGTAAAAGGTGTTAGTTCCTTTAAGAAAAGATGGGGGCAGGTTATTGAATACAAAAAAGATTATCCAATACATCTTGCAATTGGAAGGAAATTGATACGAAACAGTAGTACTTTAAAATGGATTCATGATAAAATGAGAGGTAGAAAATGACATATTTAATTCATGTTGAAAAAGTGTGGGATAAACAAATATGGGATAATCTTTTGAGCTTAATTAAGAAAGATGGACAAAGGTGTCATCTATTCCTTATGGCTCCACAACTAGACTTACAAAAATCTGTTCATGGTTATACTGGTACTAACGAAGAGTTATCTGAAGAACTTGCTGAGAAATATACTTATCTAAAAAAGATTCAACCAAAATATAGATTTAAAATTGCTTATCATGTTCATATTAGTTTACAACCTGAAAAAATGTCTGAAGAACCTAAGAAGAAATTATTTGAAGATGGTTTAACCTGGGTTAGAAACATTTTCCCTGAAATAAATTCTGTTTGTTTTGGTTGGTATAAATATGATTCTTATCTTAAGAAACTTTGTGATGAAAATGGAATTAAAATTGTTCATTTTACACCGTTTGCAATTAATTTACATGATTATGATTTAACTGAAAATAGTTATACACGAAAACCATTTCGGTTGGTAAGAAGTAAACTTAGAACATTAACTTATTGGTGGGATTTAAAATGAAAAGACAGAAATTAAAGATATGTCAAATATGTTCAGTTTATTCTGCAACAAGTGGTGTTGCAGGTGTAGTTAGACAAACTGCAAAACATTTGAGAGAACGAGGACATCATGTTGATATTTTTAGTTCTGATTTAGAAGCATATAATGAAGAAAGTTTAACACAGTTTCCTGTAACAAAAAAGAGAGGAAGTTATTTTGTTTGGTTTGACTTTATTAACAAATTAAAAGAAGGGGGATATGATATCGTTCATGTTCATAGTTATAGAAGACCACATTCTAAAATGGCTTTAGAGTTTTGTAAGAAAAATAATATTCCTTGCTTCTTAACAACACATGCGCCATTCAAAAGGAAACGAAAGTTCTTAGCAAAGATGTACATTGATTTTTATGATGCTTTTGAAGGTAAAAAAGAATTAAATAGTTATACAAAAGTTCTTGCAATCTCAAAATGGGAACTTCCAATTCTTGAAAAAATGATTCGAGATAAAAACAAGATTGTTTACTTTCCAAATGGAATCAATGATTTGTTTTTCAATGCCCAATCTGAGCATAGCTCAGATGGGCGCCGTGGAACTCGTTCCACTAGCGTTAAACCAACTAAGAAAAATAATATTGTTTGTTATTCTGGGCGAGTTTCTCCTGAAAAGAGAATGGAACTTTTAATGGATGCTGCTTCTAAACTTCCAAATCTTAAATTCAAAATCATGGGTCCTGTTTCAGAAGGATATTCTTTTGAAAATCCAGATAATGTTGAATTAATCAATAAAATCTATAATCACAAAGAGGAAGCAGATTTTTTTAAGAAATGTTATGTTTATGTTCTTCCAAGTGCAATGGAGGGCGTCCCGCAAACACTTATTGAAGCAATGGCAAGTGGAAAAATTTGTGTTTCTGCAGATAATCCTCCAGCCAGAGAATTATTGGGCGACGCACGCGGTTTTATATTTAAAGATGACCTCCCTACGACTATAAAAAAAGCGATAGCAAGTAAGCCAAATCCAAAAGCAATTGAATTTGCAAAGCAATTCAGCTGGACAAAACTAATAGACCAGCTTGAAGATCTTTATTTCACTGCGCAACAATCAGAAGAATAGAGAAGAACTAGTGTTTAGTTGATTCTATATGCTTCCAAACCTTAAGAACACTAACATCTCTCTTGATGTACCACCATGCTTTCAGCCAGCTAATCAAATAAACTATACCTACTGCTCCAAAATTGAAAACTTCTCGGAAAGATTTCAGTTTTTTAATCTCTTCAGGTAACATTTTTAGTTCAGATTTTACTGTCCTAGGTGGTATTCCGTATCTTTTCTTAAGTTGATAGAATCCCGTTCTCGCTCGTGCTTTTTGATTGATAAAATCTCTAGAATTTAATGGGCATTTTACATAGACTTTTGCTTTTGGTTCATAACTAATCCTATATCCTTTTGACTTAGTACTCCAGCCCATTGTTCCATCAGTAGAACCCTTTACGCCTTTTGGAAGCAAGTCAACTGCTTTTTTACGATGAGCAAAAAGATATCCTGAAACGTGCCAGAATTCACCAGCCTCGTCTTCTTTTAATCTAATTTCATGCATTCTAGTATAACTCATAATAGACCATCGATAGAATTTATTTGTCTTTGGTAAAACAGGTAATGGTCTTCCTGAAACAGCTCCAACTTTCCGATTTTTAAAGTGAGTTAAAAGATATTTGATTGCGTTTTTTGCAAGGATAACATCTCCATCTGTTTGAACAATAATGTTTCCTTTAGCTTTTTTTAGAATAATATTAAGTGCTGACCACTTTCCTTTTCGCTTTGGTTCTGTAATTAATTTGATTTGTTTGTGTTTCTTTGCAAGTTTTTCAATAACTGGAACAGTATTATCAGTACATCCAGAAGCTACAACAATTATTTCATCTGATTTAGAAATCTGTGGAAGAATAGATTTTATGCACTTACCAATAACATCTTGCTCATTGTAAGTTGGTACTCCAATAGTTATCATAGCCTTCCCATATCTCTTATGTATTTAAGTTTTTCTTCACTTGTAAATCAAAGTTCTCAAATACTGCATAGGTATTACATTTCTTAACTTCTTCTTCTTTTGCTGCTTTTACACCAAGTTTATTTGCAACCTCAAGAAGTTCTTCTCTAGAAATATTTGGATCATAAACTAATATGTCTGCGCCTTTTTGTCTTAGAAGCGCAATTACATCAATAACCGGTGAGTTTCTTACATCTGGAGTTGTATCTCCAATTGGTTTGTTTGTAATACCCATAATACCAATTGGTCCACCGCTACTATGATAGTATATCTCATCTGCTTTTCGTTTAATTGTTTCAATTCTAATCCGTTCTGCAACTTCAGGTAATTGTGGTGTATATCCTCTATTTAGAGCTAAGCCGCCAACTAACATGTTTGTATCTTTTGGTAAACAAAATCCGCCCCAGATACCTGGTTTTTTACCTGCCCAAATACCTGGTCTCTTTAATTTTCGATGTGGATCTCCCTCTGTAACTAATTTGAAAACGTGTTCTGGATCTAAATCATATAATTTACACATGTGACCGAACTCATTTGCAACAGCAATTTCAATTTGTCTTGCTGTGTTAGAAAATAATTTTGAGATTTCAGCTTCTTCTGGTGTTGCTTTTGTTGCGACACAATCACACTCAGTATATATTTTTGAAATCAAATCAAAATCTTTATCTTCAAAGACACCAACTAAGTGTGGAAAATCATAGAACTGAGCTATTGCTTTTCCTTCAAAAGTTCTCATTGGAATGTATGCGAGAATTAAATTCTTGAATTTATTTTGGAAGTTTCTTGTTGAACCAACTGGTGATGTTGTTGAGATAATAACATATCCTTTATAGATTGTATTTAGTTTTTCGAGAACAGAAGTGATAAGTGAGAAGTCGTTTGAGCTTGAGGGTAATGCTAAAATAATTGTCTCAACATCACTTAACTCTTCAATTTTAGTTGTTGCTTTTAGATTTGCTTTTGGTAACAGTTCTTTTGCCTCTTTCTCAGTTCCAAAATATGTTTTTTTGTTAAGTCCATCTACTTTCCTTTTATCAAGATCTATTCCAATAACTTCATGTTTTTGAGCTAAACAAACAGCAACAGGAAGCCCCGCTGCACCCAAACCAACAACACCTAATTTCATGAGTGAGTTATTACACTCTCTGTTTTAAGCTTTTATATACTTCTGTTCAATAGAAATTTTTAATAGTCTTCTGGTTCAGCTAAAAAACATGGGTTCTGCTACTACTTTAGCAAGAGGCGCAGGGATTTTATTATTAGGGATATTTATTTCAAAAATATTAATGTATGCTTATCGAATTTTAATTGCAAGAAGTCTTGGTCCAGAATCCTATGGTATTATCATGATTGCTGTATCAATTGTGAGCTTTGGTTACACTATTTCTCTATTAGGTATGGAAGTTGGGATTGTCAGATTTATCTCGTATTATTTATCGAAAAAAGAATATGGTAAAATCCGTTCTTTAATTAAACCTAGTATAATAATCGCCGCATCATTGAGTGCGTTTATGAGTCTCGTACTCTTCTTATCTTCAAAATATATTTCAGAAGTTGTTTTCAGTAATGTTCTGCTGAGTCCTGTACTTAAGATTACATCTGTTGGTATTTTTGTAATAAGTTTACAGGGAATCTTTATTGGAATAAGCCGCAGTTATAAGAAAATAGAATATATCGCTTATGCAAAATACATCACAGAGAACCTAACAAAGGTTGTATTTACTGCAATTATTTTGTATCTAGGATATGAATTAATTGGTGTTGCAGTAGCTTATGTTTTAGCTTTGATTGCAACTTTACTTTTCTTTATTTATCTTGTAAACAAAGATATTTTGCCCTTAGCTAGTGTATTTAAGAGCAAGAGAGCGATTCTAAAACCACTTCTTAGATTATCAATCCCATTAATGTTTAGCACACTTCTATGGAGAGTAATTATTTGGACAGATACATTAATGCTTGGTTACTTCCTTGAAGAATCTTTTGTAGGTATTTACAATGCAGCTGTACCTCTTGCTTTTATGATCTTTATTGCACCTGTTTCAGTTGGTGCACTTTTCCTACCTGTAATTACTGAAAAATATGCTAAAAAAGAAAGCATAAAACTTGATTTCTACTCTGTAACTAAATGGATTCTCTTAATTAATATTCCACTTATTGCTTTGTTTGGTTTTTATGGTACAAAAATAATTGGTATGCTTTTTGGTCCAGCATATGTTGCTGGTAGCTCGGTTTTATTCTTATTAAGTGTAGGTTATTTCATTAATTCATTTAGTTATAATTCAAAACATGTTCTTACTATGTTAAAGCGAACTAAAATTATTCTTATGGTAACTGGAACAATTGCAATTGCAAATATCTTCCTAAACTATTTCTTAATTCCAATATATGGAATTACTGGTGCGGCAACAGCAAGTGCAATTTCATTATCACTTGAAGCAATTGTTCTTTTAATTATTATTTACAAGAAAATGAGATTATTCCCCATCAGAATAACACTATTAAAAGCAATAACCGCAGGTGTAATTGGAATCTTCATTGCAGATAGAATAATACGTTTACTATTCCCTGCACGAACAATATATATTTTAGTTTTTGGAACTGCTTTGTTTGGTGTATTATATCTTATGCTTTTAATTCTGCTTCGTTGTTTCAATAAGACAGATATTGAAGTAGTAAAAAGTATACAATCTAAAACTGGAATTGATTTCACTTCAATCAATCGTATTATTGGAAAATTCATTAGATAAAACAAATCTTTAAAAACATAATTATTGTTGAGTAACTATGAAAATATTAGTAACTGGGAGCTCAGGTTTTTTAGGTTGTGCTATTGTAAAGTTATTATCTGAACATGAAATCAAGGAGTATGATAAAAAGATTGGAAAGAATATTTTAGATTATGAGCTACTTGTAAAAGAAAGTGAAGGTTGTGACGCAATTGTTCATCTAGCTGCAGAGATTAGTGTTCAAAAAAGTTTAGAGGAA
>JAFCCX010000074.1 GCA_017609995.1 Candidatus Pacearchaeota archaeon
TCATTACACTTCAGCTGCTCTGTCTTTTATGCTACAAAGTCTTAACAAACCAGTTGCTCTGGTTGGTGGCCAACGAAGTTCTGACCGAGGCTCATTTGATGGAGCTCAGAATCTAATCTGTGCTGCACATTATGCTAAATCAAATATCGCAGAGGTTGCTGTTGTAATGCATGCAAACTCTTCAGATGATTTCTGCTATGCACTTCGTGGAACAAAGGTTCGGAAGATGCATACTAGTCGAAGAGATGCTTTTAGACCAATCAATGACCTTCCAATTGCAAAAATCTGGCCAGATGGAAAAATTGAGCATATGAATGGCCACAAAAAAAGAGGCAGTGGAAAAGTTACTTTGAAAGAAGGTTTTGAACAGCATGTTGCTTTAGTGAAAGTTTTTCCAGGAAGCAAACCAGATTTTGAGGGTTTGAAAGGTGTGATTATTGAAGGCACAGGTCTTGGCCATGTTCCTAAAGATTGGATTCCTGAGATTAAGAAAGCAGTTGATAGCGGAGTTTTTGTTGGGATAACAAGCCAATGTATTTACGGAAGAACAGACCCTTATGTTTATTCTTATGGAGTAGCTTTGAGAGAAGCAGGAGCAGTTCATTTGGAAGATATGCTACCTGAAACAGCTTATGTTAAACTTAGTTGGGTTCTTAGCCAGACAAAGGACCTAAAGAAAGTCACAGAAATGATGCTTAAAAATTATGCTGGAGAAATCACTAAACGAATTCTAGAGAAAAGCTATTTATTCTAGTAAACACTTTATTTTTTATGCGAAGAAGGAAAAGGATATTTAAGGCTCGGCGGAGTTATCATCATCGCAGACGAAATGTAGATTATTCAAGACATTTTCAAATAATAATTGCTTTCTTAGTTGGTGCAATCTTTTTTGCAGTAATATTCAATTATGTGCTGCCTGTTATTTCGGAGTCCAGAGAATTTAGTTTAACAGAAAGTAATATTGTAGAGCTAAAAACCTTAGCTGTAAATTCAGTTACAAATGAAGGTATGACTATTCCTTTGGTTGTTGAAGCTCGACCAGGTTCAGGTGCAGTTCTTGCAGATATTGATAATCTTCTTTTCTGGGTTGATACACAGCAATCAATCCAATTATCTAAAAATCTTGCACAACAAATAACAAATACAGATTTATCAAATGTTGATTTAGTATATTATGTAAATGCAATAAACTCATCTTCAGTTAGTGGCGGTTCTGCTGGCGCAGCTCTAACAGTTGCTACTGTTGCAGCAATTACTGGCCAAACTTTACCATCAAATGTTGCTATAACTGGAGCAGTTAATCAAGATGGAACTATTGGAAGAATTGGTGGTGTTGTTGAGAAAGCAAGAGCTGCAGCAGCAAATGGAATTGATATTTTAGTTGTTCCATCAGGACAATCTGAACTCTATGAATTAAGACCTGTAAAAGAATGTGATGAAAAAGGCAAATGGGAAGTTTGCACAATTGAATATGAAAAAGAATTTATTGAAGTAGGTGTTGAGATAGTAGAGGTATCAAATATAATGGAGGTGTTCCCATACTTCGGCGTAAAAATCTAAAACTGTTACTTGTTGTATTAGTTATAGCATCTGTTGCAGTAGTAATTGGAACTACTTTTTTTGATGATGTTCCTAGCGGATATATTGAAGTAAATAACATTTCTGTTTACAATGACAATGTAATTGTTGGAAATGGCTGTAGTGCTGTTGTTGGTTATGTTGGTCCAGAAAGAGCAGGATATATTGCTAACGCTGTACAAGGAAAAATGGGAGACAGACCAAACACATATGATGTTTTCAAAGAAGTTATGGACAACTACAACATCTCTCTGAAAACAGTTCTTATTACTGAAATCAAAGACGGATCTTTCCGTTCAACAATGGTTTTTGAAGGTGAGGGAAAACGGCTTGAGATTGATGCCAGGCCAAGCGATGCAACTGTTCTGGCTCTGAAAACTGGATCATTAATTTGGATAAAACAAGATCTGCTTGATGAAAAGGGTGTTGATATTTGTTAGAAATTGTTAAATATCTTTAGTCTTTCTTAGTAATTATGAAGTCTGGATTAGAAATACATCAACAGCTTGATGTTGGAAAATTATTTTGCAGTTGTGATGCTGTTCTTAGGAAGGACAAGCCAGATTTTGTTATTGAGCGGAAGCTTCGCGCAATGGCTGGAGAAACAGGAAGAGTTGATATTGCTGCTGCTTTTGCACAAGCAAAAGGCCTGACCTACAAATACGAAGGTTATGATGCTAATACTTGTCTTGTTGAGCTAGATGAGGAACCACCACACCCAATAAATCAAGAAGCTCTAAAAACAGCTCTGCAAGTTGCTCTTTATCTTCACTGTGAAATCCCAGACAGGATTCAAGTTATGCGAAAAACAGTTGTTGATGGTTCAAACACATCAGGATTCCAGAGAACTATGATGATTGGCTCAAATGGCTGGCTAGATGTTGCTGGTGATAAAGTACCAATTGATTTTGTTGGTCTTGAAGAAGATGCTGCTAGAAGAATAGCAGAAGATAAGAAATCAGTTACTTATCGATTAGATAGATTGGGAATTCCACTTTTAGAAGTTACAACAGGTCCGCATATGACTTCACCTGAGCAAGTTCAAAAAGTTGCTAGACAAATTGGTCTGCTAATCAGGGCAACTGGAAAAGCAAGGCGGGGAATTGGAACAATTCGTCAGGATGTTAATGTCAGTTCTCCAGGACATCCGCGAGTTGAGATGAAAGGTGTTCAGGAGTTACGTTCAATGCCTTTGATTGTCAAAAAGGAAGTTGAAAGACAGCAAGCAATGGTCAAAGATTGATACAAATCTAGCAGGCATCAAGATGCCTGAGATGCCTGATAAAAAGTTAGCTAGATTAAATGTTGACATTAGTGGCGAGCTAAAAGATCAGTTAGTCTTATCTTCAGACTTAGATTTATCTATTAAACTCATTAAGAAGTACCCAACTCAAGCTAAGCTGATTATTTCAACTATTTTATCAACACAAAAAGAAGCTAAAAAGAAAGCAGGTCATGAAATTGGCGAGTTTTCTGAAGAGCATTTTGATAAGATCTTCAATCTGCTTTCTGAAGGAAAAATAGCTAAGGAAGCTATTCTTGAAATTCTTGTTCAGGTTGCACTTGGAAAGAAAGTTTCAGAAGCAGCTAAGAAATTTGAACTGCTCTCAACAGCTGAATTGAAAAAAGAAATTGCTAGTTTAAAGAAAGAAAACAAATCTGCTCCAGAAGGAAAACTCAAAGGAATCATAATTGGAAAACTGCGTGGCCGGGCTAAAGTCGAAGATATTATTCGGAACATTTAAAAATTATGTCTTTTAGGACTTTGAAATGATAAAGAAACTTAATGGCAACGATACTAGTATCTTTTATGTAGATGATCATACTGACGGATATGACGAAGGCTATATTATTAATGGTGATATGAACGAAAGAGTAAGACATTCTCGCGTTTACCCAGATCTTGTTGATATGCTTGGAGCACCAAGAGTCTTGCAATTTTGCGGGCTACCTGAAGACGGAAAAGATTTTCAAATATATAGAAGTGCACAAAGCGGAAATCATTATAGAATTGGTCCTAATCCGATATTTACTAGTTATCCTATTTCGTTTGGCGAACTGATTAAGTTTGCTAGAGAAAAGAAGACAACACAATTTCATATTGATCCAGATGCTTTTTCTCCTGAACAACTTTTACGATTAGGTGGAATTGATTCTTTTGACGAAACTAAACTTACCAAAGAGCAAATAAGAAAATTAGTTTATTCGTTTCCTAAGGAGAATAGAGGAGAACCAGAGAGATATATGCAAATGATTAGAGAAATTAATCCAGATTTTCTTGGTTTATTTGAAATATATCCACATCGAGTTGAGGGTGAAGCGCAAAAAGAACTAGTAAGTAGAATTATTCGTAATCTTGCTGAATTACAATCAAATATTAAGTATGTTGTAGTTGATGACGCAGTAACACGAGGTCTTCCACATATGAAAGATGAACTTGCATCTTTTGGCGAAGTTATTGAAGTTCCTGCTTATACTGAACGCGATGAAAGAAATCCGAAATATGACCCAGATTTACCTCGAATAATGAATAAAGGCCAAACATTTGGTGTGTTTATGACACATAGTTCCGGTGTTTTTACATATGATGTTGACTTCTTAATTCAGGCAGCAGAGCTGATACTAACTTAACTATTATAAAATTATTTTTAATGGCTATACTGAATAAATTATTATAAACTCAACAACCTAAAAGGAGTACATGACAGACGTCACTGCTGTATTCTTAATGGGTGGAGAAAGCTCACGATTTAGACCACTTTCTGCAGCAGGCCACAAAGGTGTTCTGCGAATTATGGGCAAGAGACTTGCTGATTGGGTAATTGAAGACCTTAGAGATGAAGGAATCAAAGAATTTGTTATTGTCCAAAGTGCAGAGCGATATATTGAGCGAATCTTAGGTAATGGCTCAAAATATGGTGTTAAAATTCATTATGTAGTTCAAGAGAAAGCAGAAGGAATGGGTCATGCTCTTGAGCAGGCAAAAGAACATATCAAAGAATATGTTCTGGTTTTCTCTCCGTATCATTATTATGTTGGTGAAATCTATAATTTAATGAAGCAAAAGCTAAATGATAAACCAGATGCAGTTCTTGTCGGAGTTGAAACTCCAGAACCATGGAGATATGGAATTCTGAAATTTGATGACAAAGGAAAAGTTATTGGTTTGATTGAAAAGCCAGCTCATCCACCATCAAATATCAAAGTATCAAGCATGTATCTTCTACACAAAAAATTCTTTGAATATCATGCTAAAGTTGGAAAAGAGCACTACTCTTTTGAAGCTGCTCTTGATATGATGATTAAGAAAGGACATGTTGATGTTGTAAACCCAGGTTTTGAAACAGCAACCCTGAAATACACTTGGGATATGATTGGATATTTCAAGCACATGACTGGACGGCTTTTCTCAAGGTTACTTACACAGGGAATCAGCAAAGAAGCTGAGATTGCAAAAACAGCTCAGATTTCTGGAGATGTTGCAATTGGTGCTGGAACAAAAGTCATGGATAATGTTACAATCAAAGGCCCAGTAATTATTGGTGAAAATGTTCGGATTTTTGAGGGTGCAATTATCAAAGGCCCTGTTTACATTGGAGACAATTCACTTATTGGAAACTATGCAATTGTGAGAGATTATGCTCATATTGGAAGTTATGGAATGGTTGGAGCTCATGCAGAAGTTACTCGAAGTTTCTTTATGGATGGAGTTCATACTCATAATGGTTTTTTCGGAGATTCTGTTTTCGGAACAAATGTAAAACTAGGAGCTGGAACAATTACAGCAAATGTCAGGTTAGATAGAAGTCATATTTATTCTGTTGTCAAAGGACAAAAGACAAG
>JAFCCX010000075.1 GCA_017609995.1 Candidatus Pacearchaeota archaeon
CATCAACTAAATCTCTCGGAGTTACAAATTTTTCACAACCAGAACAATACTTTCCAGTGTACTGTTTCTTATAGATATCTTTGGAAATTAGCTTCCAAAGTTTCTGAGCACCTGGCCAATGAATCTTCTGGTCAGATGTTCTTATGAAATAATCATTTGATATGTTCAAGGTTTTTGTTAACACTTTAAATTTGCTAGAAAGTTCATCAACAAATTTCTTTGTTGAAATCCCTTTTTCTTGGGAACTTCTATATATCTTTGTTCCATGTTCATCTGTTCCTGTTAGAAAGAAAACGTCTTTTCCAGCTTGTTTCTGCCATCTTGCTAGAACATCACCCTGAATAAGTTCTAGTGCAAACCCAATATGGGGTTCAGCATTAGTATATGCAATTGATGTTGTAATGTAATACTTTGTTAGTTTAATCACCTAAAGTATAGTCTCAAAAAGCAAATAAAAAGCTTACTATGATTTCTATAGTAAAATATATATACTAGAATCTATATATTCTAATAACTAAATCATGAGGTGTAAAATTGAAACATAACTTAAAGAAACATGAACACATCGGGCTTTTCTTGATTTTTGTCGGTGCAACTTGGTTAGGTTTTGCTATCTATGGTACTATCCTTGCAGGAAACAGAATGTTGATTCCACAGATGCCATTGTTAGCTGGAAAAGAATTGTTAATCTTCCCATTGTTTTACGGAATTTCAGCACTATTAATTGTACTTGGTGAAATCGAGTTAAGAGAAGCTTTACCTGGAAAGAATAGAGGTATATTTTAGGAGGAAAAATCATGAAACATATGTCTAAAGAAGAAATAGAATACGGAATTAAAGAATTCATTCAAGGAGCAATAATTGGTTTTATTTTTGGTTTCCTAGTTGCAACATACCTAATATAAAGCCTTTTTTTTCCTTTAATTACATTTTTATATAATGTTAATTACAGTGTAGTATGGATTATGAAGTAGTTATTCTAAAGCCGGCGGAATTGATTCTTAAAAGCAAGCAGGTTCGCGGGCGTTTTGAGAAGCAACTTTTGCAAAATGTTAAAACTTGTTTGAAACAAAATGCTGTTGAATTTGACCAAGTCATTCGCGGACAAGCTCGTTATTTCATTTACTCTCCTGAAACAGATGGTGTCATAAAACTTGCTAAAAATCTTTTTGGGATTTCTAAGTTAGCTGAAGCAGTTGAAATTGGCGCAACAATTCCTGCAATGAAAAGAACTGCTCTAGATTTTGCAAGAGATTTTAATTTAACTTCTCGCAAAAGCTTTGGTGTAAGAATTAATCGAACAAATACGCAACTAAAAACTAGTGCAAGAGAGCTTGAAAAAGATATTGGTGGATATGTTCAAGATGAAACAAATGGGAAAGTAAATCTTTCAAACCCCGATATTTGGATTCGAATTGACATTGTTGGAAACAAAGCATTTCTTTTTACAAAAGAAATTGATGGTCTTGGCGGATTACCTGTTGGAACATCTGGCAAGGTTGTAGTTCTGTTTTCAAATCCAAAAGATCTCTTAACATCTTGGATGATGTTGAATCGAGGTTGCCAAATCTTCCCTCTTCACATTGGAAAGGATGATAAACTTCTAAATGAAATCAACAAGAACATCAAGAAATTAGATAAATATTCTTATGGTTCCAGAGTAAAACTCAGAACAGCAACAGGTCCTATTATAAAAACAGCTGAGAAATATGCTCAAGAAATTGGAGCTCAAGCAATAGTTCTAGGCTCCTGGAAGCCAAAACTCCTGAAAGCCTCTATACCTATCTTCGAACCTCTAGTCGGCCTTAAAGAAAAAGATATAAAAACAGCGATTAAAGCACTTTGATACGGGCCGGTAGCTCAGTCTGGTAGGGCGCTTGGTTGGCAATCAAGAGATCCTGGGTTCAAATCCCAGCCGGTCCACTAAAAACGGTTATTTTGGGGCTTTTTAAACACCGAAAAGCTTATAAAGGGAAATTCTTGAATGATAACATCCTCTTTGTTTCGGCAAAGAAGATACCTTGTTCCTCGAGAGCAGCTTGCTGCTTGAAAGGGACGCCCGGTTTGAAGCTGATAGCGTGGCTTGCTATGCTTGAAGTTGAGAACCACTTGGTGAAGAGAGCCTTCGGGTTTTCTGATCCTTTTGGTACGGAGTTAGCCTTCGGGTTGGCTTTGTACCTTTTAAGTTAAAGGGCGACCACAAGTTTCCCTTTAACACCCACTTCATTCTTGTTAGCTGTTTTTATGCAAAACTAACCGAAAAGCTTATAAACGAATTTTTGGGGTTTTAACTATCACTTAAGTGATAATCAAGAGGTGAATATCAATTGTAATTGATTATACAAAAATGAAACTCGGAGAAACAGACCTAACTGAAGCACAGCCTTTAGTTGAAGGTCAAATATATGGGGGCCTTATTGTTCCTAGAACAGTTCCAGAAAACTCTGAAAAGAGAGATCTAAACAAGGTTGAAATATATGATGCACCGGAAAAATTTGTTTTTCCAGATAAAGCAGTCGCATCTGTGGCTGGATTCCCGATTAAGGGAATAGAAAAAGGAGTTGAATCTCTATTAATAAAAGATAGAGAAAGAAAGCTTCAAATTCCTAAAGATTTAAGGTCAACTCAATAGAGTTGCCCTTTCTCTTCATTTTCTAATTTTAAAACAAGATCAGTGCTGCTTTCAGGCTTATCATCGCCACCAACACCAAAAATCATCTGAATATTATTTTCATTACAAACTTGAGACTCAGGAATATCTCCTGTTGTTGCTCTATCACCACCATTTGCAAAAATATCTGGCTTA
>JAFCCX010000076.1 GCA_017609995.1 Candidatus Pacearchaeota archaeon
CCTCAGCATTGATAACATGTGTATCAATCTTTCCAGATTTTGGCCAAGTTCCAGTTGAAGCAAAACTTTTGTTCTTAAGTTTCTCCCAAATTTCTTCAGACAAGTGCGGAGTGATTGGGTTCATAAGAATAGCCCACTTATCTAGAATATCACGAATAACTTTCTTGTTTGCTCCACCTCGTCTGCAATACCAGAATAAGTCATTGTAGAATTCAAAGTAAATATTATCAGAAGCTTCTTTGAATTGCCAGTTTTCAATTGAGTCAGATATAGCTTTAATTTTATTGTTTAATTGGCTTTCAATCCAAGAATCAATCTCGATCTTTTTACCTTTTAATTTCAACATACTTTCAACTAAATCATATATTTTCTGTATCCGTTTCTTGTAGATGTACACATCTTCTTTGTTAAACTCAACATCAACATAAGGGGTTGAAACATTTGTGTAATAGAGTCTCATTGCATCAACACCATAGTTCTTTGAGATTTCTGGAATCAGTTCAGCATTACCTTTTGATTTGGAAAACTTTGTTCCACCTTTTCCAACAATCCAACCATTTGCAATAATCCCTTTTGGCCACATTTTTTGTGGGAAAAGTGCAACATGATTCATTATAAAAGGAAGGAAATGAACTGTTCGGTGTTCTTTTCCACCTATATTAATATCAAGAGGATACCAGTATTCAACATCTGCTCGAATCTTATCAAGAATACTTGTCTTCACAGAAATGTTTCGAACATCACCTTTTCCAAGTAAAACAAAGTCAAAGAATTTCTCATCCATTTCAACAGGTTTGATTACTTTTTCCTGTACATATTTTCTTATAATATAATATAGCGGATAAATTGTTGAATCTGCGATTGCTTCAATTGTGTAACTCTTGTCAAAAGGCAGTGGTGTTCCTAACCATCGACCTTGTCTTGCACAAGCACGGTCTTCAAACCAATCTAAGTTTGCAGGAATCTGTTTCTGATAATCATCTGGCTGGATAAACATCTGTTCAACCCATTTCTTAGAATCTGAAGTTAGTTTCTTATCAGAATATTTAATGAACCATTGATTTGGAACTTTCTTAACAATAACTTGTGTTCCACATCTGCAAATAACTTCTTCAGTTAAGTCATAGAAAATGTCAGCTTTTTCTTCATCAAGTAAATCTTGTTTGATTTTTTCTTTTGCTTCAGCAACTTTCATTTTTGAATATTCATCACATTTGTCAGTCATGATTCCTTTGTGAAATCCAGCTTTGTAGATTTGCTGGGTTGCTGATTCAAGTCGCGGATCATGTTGATTTTTAATTTTCATAGCTTCGCAAATCTTTGGTCCTGCTAGGCTACCCCATTGTTCTGAAGAAATAATTGGGATTGGTTTTAGTTTTCTAGCAATATCCCCAAACTGTTTATCTTTTTGCAAGTCTTTGATAGCCATGAAATCATAAGGTGCATCACTTGGGACAGAGGTTACAATTCCAGTTCCAACTTTTCCAGTTACAAAACTTGCGGGAAGAACTACAAGTTTCCTATCAATACCTGGGGCTAAACACAATTTTCCAATAAGGTTCTTTGCGGAAATTTTATCAATCACTTTAATTCCAGGTTTCTGAAAACTGAGTTTCTCAGCAAACTCTTCACTTCCAATCCAAACTTCTCTACCAACTTGAATTCTTACATAATTAGTAAGTGGATTGACCCAAAGATTTGTCTGACCAAAAACAGTTTCAGGTCGAAGAGTAGCTGCAACTAAGTAAGTATTATGACCATTTTTCAATTCAAATTTTAGCAAAGTGTATTCTTGCTTGTCAGCAGTTCCACCTTGAAGCAAATCCATCTCAGATGGATCAACTGCAACAGGACCACAGTTTGTACAATAAGTTGCAAAATAATCTTTCTGAGTTAGCAAACCTTTTTTCTTAAGTTTCAGAAATTGCCATTCAATGAACTTCATATAATCTGGATCTGTTGTTGAGATAAACCTATCCCAATCAGCTAAGAAACCAAATTGCTTCCATTCTCTAAGATAAGAAGCATTGAAATATTCAACAAAACCTTCTGGCTCAGAAACTTTCTTCATATCTGCTAAAGTTGCACCTTCTTGCTTTAGCTCTTTAATCCATTTAGAATCTCTCTCTTTGATTTTCTGAGCTTTGGCAATAGCGCCGTTACCTGTGGCATGGCTGCCAACAGGGAAAAGAACATTAAAACCTTGCAATCGTTTCATACGAGAAACGATGTCAGTGTAGCTGTAACCTCGCATATGACCTGTATGCATATATCCAGAAACAGTAACATAAGCAAAAATCGGGAAGAATTTCTTTTTCTTAGTATCTCGGTCAGCCTTACCTAGCTTCGCTTTTTCCCAACGAGCTTGCCATTTTCTCTCAATCTTCTGAAAATCCATGTTAATATTGTAAGCCATAATTATAAAAGAATTTTGATATGGGCCTAGAGGGATTCGAACCCACGGTCTTCCGCTTAGAAGGCGGACGCCCTATCCAGACTAGGCTATAGGCCCATAAGATAAAAGCAAAAAATTGATTTATAAAGCTTACTACAGAGCGCACTTGCACATACATTTGCCCCAAGTTTGAACATACGAAGCATAAACAGATCTATTTAGTCCACTACAAGTGAAAAAACAATCTCTTATACAAATATCATCTTTACCAATTTGATATCTTTGGAAGAGAGTCCACTCAGTGTCAGATACTTGAACGTGTTCATATCCTTGCTCTAGGATAAATACTTCGAATTCTGCAGTATCGCTTGTGTTGTCTACGACAAGGAAGCCAGTCATA
>JAFCCX010000077.1 GCA_017609995.1 Candidatus Pacearchaeota archaeon
GATATGAAAATTAGTCCTCAGTTAGACTCAGTGGACCAATGAGTTTTTGAAGTGTTGTACGAATCACTTCTCAATCAAGGATTCCGTGATTTTAATACTTCTAATGTTTCTTGATGTTTACGTTCACCATTTACCATGATTATATAAATGATTGCAACAGGCCAACAAATTAATACCCATAGCAATACTACATACCATTTAACTTTAATTTTCTTTTGCGTCATCTTCATTTACCTTATTAACTGTATTTACTGATTCTGGTGAATCTACTACAACATTGGATTCTTTAACAACCTTACTTAAGTTCTGTTTCATACCAGCTTTAGAAGTTCCATCGTTACCTTGAATTTTAGGATCAACTTTAATTTTATGTGTAGGTTTTTCTTGAGGCATTCTTGCAGCTTTCTGTTCTGCACGTTTGATTAAAAGAGCAGTTGTTTGTAAATGACTTGATATTTCCATAAAATCATTCGTATTATAAGGTTTCATACCTGGTATAAAGTTTTGATAATATTGTAAGATATTACGCTTCTCTGCCATAAATTCATTACTCATATTAACTTTCTCTTGTTTTAAAAATTCTATTTCTTGCATTCTTTTTCACCTTCTATTTGTTTAGGTTCTTTATGATCTAACTTTTTCACATCTGGTTGAACCAATTCAAATGTAATTTTATTATCAAGTCCACCAGTTAATTCAGTTTCAATCTTTTCAGTAAACCCTCGGCTTTTACCAATCGTTTTCAAATAAAAGCTTTGTGCTTTGAAATCACCTTCGATAGCTTTGTTAATCATACCAGTTTCCATTACATCTAATATTCTTTCACGTTCGTGTTCTACAAATGGAATTACCACTGGAGTACGTTTAATGAATTCGTGAACAGCTTGTCTTGAACAGTTTAACTTCTTAGCAATTTGTGATAGTATTGCACCAGTTCCATCAAGGGCTGCAATGAATTTAGTCTTTGTAATTTTCGCCATTGTCAATTTTTATCTAGTTTTATATTCATTTCCTATGGAACTTAATCCATTGGTTAATTTCTGCATTTATGCACATTCTCCATTTGAAATGGACACTTTTAAATTAGGCATTTTGAAATTATTTCCTTTATTGTAAAAGTAATTGTTTTCCATAATGGCTTTCTCTAAACTTGTCATTTCAATAGTTTTAACCAATCTAGTTATGTTATCCACATCACATTCTTGTAATCTAATCTTGTTTGAATGTATGAATTGATGTTGACTTCTTGTTAAATGTACTAAATTATTTAACTTGTTATTTAATGCATTTCCATCTATGTGATATATTTCCCATAATCTTTTCAATCCCAAATGTTCAGTAAGTTTTTTTCTAGCTTTCACATAAGATTGTTTTTTTAAGTATTTACTCATTGTGTGTGCTCGTTTCGCCATTAGGTTCTTTTGGAGGTATGATCTTGTAAATTGTTCGCTTAACGTGGTGTACTGCATATCTTGTTTTACAATTTTCACATACTTGTTCGTAACTATGTACATCTTTCTGTTGTGAAGATTCGTTAAATTCTTTTCCACACTTAGGGCATTTGAAATCTTGGCCTGCATAATCATCCCAGTAGTTTTGGAATGCTAGGAGTGCTGGAATAATTACTGTTTCTGAATCTTCCTTATTAAATACTATTGCATCTTCTGGATCAAGATTGTTTTCTTCAACAGTTTCAAAAAACGTATCACATGCCATATCAAATTCTGTTTGTACGTGTTCGACTGGTTCACTTGGAACTTCTTTTGGTTTTGTATCTACTATGAAATCTACCATTTTATTCCACCTTTGGTTCAGATAATATTTCATTAGATTGTATGATGAATAAACTTTTATCATTTGAAACATCTAATGTTGTAATAATATCTTGTGTTGTTAAAACTTCTCCTACTATTGGACTACATTGAACTCCTGTCTCTTTGTGTTTTTTCTGAATAGCAATTTCCACATCAATATCGCCAACTCTAGATAATTCATACACTAATGTATTTATCAATTCACTAATTTTCATTTTGCACCTTTTTAATTTCAACTTCAGTTTCAGCATCAATTAAATCTGCTTCTTTATCTTCAGCTTTTTCTTTGTCAGTAAGTTTTGGTTTAGGTCTTGATTGAAGTACTGCATGTCTAGCTGCAAACCATTCTGTTGATTCTTTTAGATCCTTTTGTGCTGGAACTAATGCAGCCTTAGCTTTTTTGATTTGTTCTAATCTTCCTATTTCTTCAATACCAGCTTTTAATCTTACTAGTTCTGGAGTCATTATCTTTGCTGGACCTAGTTGTTCAAGTAAAGAATTGTTTTCAGTAATTTCTTTATTTGCTTTATCTATTTGTTCTTTTAGAATGTTTAATCCAAATACTAAATTTTCATATGTTGTTTTAGAAGTATTCTTTGAAGTAGAAGTTCCTGTAACTTTACCTTTGCTTAGAATTGGTTCTTCTTTTTCAATTGTCATAGTGCCTTCGTTTGGATTATCCCATACCATTGTTTCTTTCGTTTTCATTGTATTGCTCCGACATAAATGCACATATTTCTCTGCGCTTATGCCTAATTTTCTTAAAACTCTTTTACATTTGTTACAAGACCTTGGACGTTTCTTAGGTGTTCGAAAAAGAACTTCACAATCCGTGGCGATATTTACTTTGCAACGTTTCAATCTTAAATTCTCTTTCTTCCTAAACCTAGTCATTCTTCCTTGGTATGTTGTTTATAGAACTCCACTAGTCTTAAAATTACTGCATCATC
>JAFCCX010000078.1 GCA_017609995.1 Candidatus Pacearchaeota archaeon
TAAACGCGTAGGTATTCTTGTTCCTTCAGTCTTGAAAGTTGGTGAAGCTGAGCTTGAAATTGAACTAATTGATGGAACTAAATTACGCGATAGTCTGACTCCTAAACTTTGCAACGGGTTAGGACAAATTATTCTCAAACTTCATAAGGCAAACATTGTTCATGGTGATCTAACAACCTCAAATATGATTCTGAAACAAGGTAAGATTTACTTAATTGACTTTGGACTTGGCCAATATTCTTCAAAAACAGAGGACAAAGCTGTTGATATTCATCTTCTTAAAGAGTGTTTGAAATCAAAACACTTTGACATCTGGCAGAAATGCTGGAAAGAATTTCTTAAAGGATATTCAAGCAAGGACGTACTAAGGCGTTTGGAAACCGTAGAACGGCGTGGAAAGTATAAACACTAGAACAATAATCTTTTTATTAGACGCTGTTCCTTGAATTAAACAAGAGATGCCAAAAACCAGAGATAGTGTTGAAATAGATGTTAATCGAACCATTCCAGGAGAAGTTGAAGTTCTATTTACAGGTGATCGCCCAAGATCAGTTTTAGAATATATGCCTCTAACAAAAGATATGGTTCGTGTTGCAGCAGTGATTGCAGCTAACCTTGCAATTCAATATGTTTTTGTTCATACTCCAAAAGGTACTCAAATATATGCTCTTCAAACAATAACTCCTACGGGTGAGGGGCAATATAATGTAATTTATGAAAATATTTCTAAAAAAGAATTAGAAAGAAGGGACGAAGAACTAGAAGCAAAATTAACAGCCGGCAGACCTGTTTCTGAACCAAGTAAATTTGATCATGAAAAATTTGAAGATGGATTAGAATATACTGAACCCGAGCTTGAACCAGAGCCTGTGCCTGAAATACCTATACAACTTGATGCAGATAAAACACTAACAATTCATGTTAGAAATGATGATGAAGCAATTTATTTGAAAACAATGTTATATGAAATAACTAAGAATGATGGTGTGTACATCAATCAAATTCTAAGAGACTTGGGCGCTCCGTCAAATGTTGATGTTTACAGATTAAAAAAGGAGTTACTTACTTCAAATGTTATTTATGAGGAAGAAGATGGATCAAAAAAGAGATTACATAGAGTAGCTGGATCAGAACTTCCTCCTGTACAAATAGGAGCACCTGTTGAAACTATAGATGATCTTTTATCTACATTGCACCCTGGCGAAAGAGACACATATAATCGCATTAAAGAACATCCAGGTGAATCTTTAACTGAACTTACAAAAGGTCTCGGATTAAAATATACTTGTAAAGGGTTGGTTGGTAACAGAGTAAAAAGATTAGAAGAGTTAACTTTAGTTAAAACTGCTAAAGGTAAGGGGAATAAGACATTATGTTATACAATAGATTATACTATCCCTGAAGAGTCTTTAGAAGAAAAAATTGAAACTCCACAAAAACCAAAAGTCTCTGCTAAAGAAGTCGATGTAGATGTACTTGCAGACATTAAAGAATATCCCGGTACTTTTGGTTCAGCTATGGCTCGACGTTTATCATATACTCAGGCACAAATAAGTTTATCTGGAACAAGATTACATGAGCGTGGACAAATAATTAAAAAAAGACATAGAAGTATAATAAAATTCTACTTAAAAGGAACTGCGCCATTAGAAGAAAAAGTTGGTCCAGCAACTCAATATGAAGTAGATCCTAACAAGAGCTATGTTCTTCCATCATCAGAAGACCTTCCTAACATAAAAAGAGTTCTAGGAACAAGAGAAGCAATTAAAGATCTCTTAGCTTTTGTTGCAGATAATGATTCATTTAGTCAACAAACTATTGATGGATTAAATTACATAACTAATTGTGATATTGATATCGATTCCGGTGTTTACATAAGCAGGTTTGGACATGGAAAAGAACAAGTTGCAGTTTCAGTTTTACGTCAGAAGCTCAAGAATACGCACTGTATTGACTTATTTTTATTTAGTGAAAGACGTAAAGGATTTGTTGGACCAGATAGAGCATATTTATCAAGAGACGAAATAAAAACACTTAAAAACCCTTGATTCTGAAATATAAAACTTTTTATAGCTTTCGCGTCTTTCTTTTTTAAAATGATTGAACTTAACCTGCCTGAACAAAAAATTCTAGAGGAGATTTCTCTTCATTCAGACCTCCGTCTTAAAAAATTATATAGTTCTGTAAAAAATATTGGTGGGAGAGATGGCGCTAAAGCAAAACTGGATGAGTTAAAAGAAAGAGGTTTAGTTGAGTTTGATGATAATTATAATCATATACAACTTATTTCTGATGATAAAGAAGTAGAAACTCTTCCTGAAAAAGATATAGATTACAAGCAAAAATATATTGATATGAGAGAGAAGTATGAAGATTTAGAAGGGAGACATAATCAGTTGTCTACAAATGTCCGACCGCTTAATGAAAAAATAACAGATTTACAGAAGCAACTTAGAGCAGCAAAACCAGCATCTAGCAATAAAACTATGAAGCAGTATGAAATTAGAATAGCTGAATTAGAAGCTGAAATGCAAGTTTATACCGAACAAAGAGAGGGGTATGGTAAACAAATAGAGGAATTAGTTACACAAAATAAAGATTATGATCGTGAAGCAAGAGCACTTAGACAAACATCAGATACAAAGAGTAACGAAATAACTGGTCTGGAATCTAGAGTTGAAAAAATGCAGGAATTGCTCGATCAGAAAACTACTAGAAATCAGGAACTGGAAGCT
>JAFCCX010000006.1 GCA_017609995.1 Candidatus Pacearchaeota archaeon
AGAGCTTTTGAATCTCACGAATAGCTCTATCTCGAGTTACTTTTGCTAGAATTGAAGCTGCAGAAACAATCTTATATTTCTCATCTGCTTTATGCTCAGATAAAATCTTCGGTGCTTTACCATTAAGGTTCTTCGTAATCATATCTGCGAATTTTTCTGCTTTTGGCTCAGGAGAATCAACAATAACCTCTGTTGGTTTTAGTGCTTGAATTATATCTGCTGACTTAATTGCTTCTAATTTATTTAGATTTGTACCAACAGCATTTCTACTGTCAATCTCTTTTGGAGATATTTCAATAACATGATAATCATCAACAATTTTTATGATTTCATCAAAGAACTTTTCCCGTTGAATTGGTGTCAGAAGTTTTGAATCTTTCAAATCAAGTTTCTCTAGTTTTTTCTTGTTTTTCTCATTAACAACAACACCTGCAATAACTAATGGGCCAATAACTGGGCCTCTACCTGCTTCATCAATGCCACAAAATAATTTACTTTTCATTTTCTTCAAAAAATTTATATGCTAATGCTATTTGTTTTAGATGTTCTTTTTCTAAATCAATATCATAATGGTCTGCGAGACGGATAAGCATGAACAGAATATCTGACATCTCATCTCCAATTTTTTCCTTGGTGGCTTTATAGTTTTCCATATCATCTCGGGCTTTGATATAGTAGCCTTCCTTAGACATAATAAATTTAGAAAGCTCCCCTACTTGTTTCTGTAATTCTAAGGTAATTACCTCTGGAGTCCACTCTTTCTTCTCTCTTTTCTTAAATTCGTTGATTAATCTAACTGATTCACCAATTATTTCATTGAATGATTTTGTCATAGTAGTTCTTTAATGTAAAGAGAATGGTTGTCTGTGTATTGATCTGGCCAGCACTCCCAATTCTTAACATCTTCTAGCTTCTTGAACAGGTTTCTTTTAAGGATTTCTCTTTCCATTTGGTCATGCTTCTTTTTACTGCCAGTTAACCAAAGAATTGCTTGACATCTCTCAGCTCGCGCTGCTTTCATAAGAACACTAAACAGTTCCTGAATCTCTTTTGTAGATTCTGCAGCTACATCAGAAACATATACAAAATTCTTGCTTTCCTGGTGAAGTGGCTCGTGAAGATATGGAATTGCAACGGGTTTGCTTAGAAATTCATAGAAAATTGAGCCTTTGATATTAAGTCCATCTGTAAAAACATAAAAATTCCCAGTAGATATCCAACCTTGAAGAATGTGTGGTGGAACAGAAGACCCTTCATAATATTTCTGCTCTAGCGCAATAATTCTTGGAATATCTATTCGATTAGCTTTTCTTATCATTTTATACTCTCTTACGTAAGAGAGTCTTTCCGGGTTTATTAGTTTTTATTTGCTCAAAACCTTGTTTCTCGAAGAAGCCACGCACGTCTCTAGGAATAGCTCTATCAATCATAACTTGTGGTTTTCCTAGTTCTCTAGTTTCGATCACAACTTTTCCAACCAATACTGAACCAACACCTTTTCTTTGTGATAAAGAATTAACTGCAATATCATTAAGTTTAACATTCTGATTGGCATGCATAGAAACATAACCTACATCATTTTCACCATCATTGGCAATATAATATGTATTCCCATCAGCCATTCTACTAAGAATATCGCGATCAGTTGGATATCTTGAACGAAAAGTATTACTTTTAGCAGCATCAATACCTAAGATACTAATTATATCTTCTTCAGTTGCTTCTCTTAGCTCATACATAGTAGTAGCGCGGATTGGATTTGAACCAACGACCTTCGGGTTATGAGCCCGACGGGCACTCCAGACTGCCCCACCGCGCTATACTTAAAAGTGCTAAAAATCGGTTTAAAAGGCTTTCTATAGCTGTTTAATCATGATTTTGTTTCCTTCAGATTCTCTAAACTCTTTTCCTGACTTACTTAGCTTACCATTAGTGATTATCGCTGCCTGAAGACCTCTAGAAAGAGCTCTTGACTGTGCAATAGAAATATCGCTCTCTGTTATTGATTTTTTATCACGAATTGAAGCAAAAAGCTTGAGTTTTCCAAAATTTGAAGGAGTTTGAACAATAAGCTCTAAAACTCTCTTTTTTCTGCTGATTTCATCTAGAATCTCAATATCATTCATTCTAAGCCAATCCATTGCTTCATCTAAAAAAGTGTGTTGTATTTCCTCGACAGGTGGTGTTATTATTCTAGTTGGTCTTGGTTGTTGAGGTATCTGTCTAGCAACAGGTCGTGGAGGCATTTGTCTTAAAATAGGTCTTTGTTGTGGTGCTCTTCGTTGCATTGTTCTTCGCTCACCTGCTTCGATTTTTTGAGCTCGAGCAGCAAATTCAGCTTGTTTTGCAGCTAATTCCGGTGAAACTGTTTTTGAGGGTACTCCATATGTTCTAGCTGTCTTTGCAGGTTTCATTTGAAAAAATTGTTTTATTTTATCTTCAGCACCTTTAACATAATAAATAAAAGAAGTACCAATACGCTCTTTTGTTCTAAAAATTTGACCTGCTTCCATAAGTTCAGTAAGATAAGCATTAGCTAGAAAAGAATCAATTCCAAGTTTGCTAGCTATTTTTACTGGAAGAAGCGCTCCTTCCTGACGTACAATAGCAAAAACTTGATCTTTCATATTACTCTATAATAAGTTCTATATAAAAAGAATATGCTAAGAGAATAAACAAATATTCTCAGTGGACTACATGGTCTGTATCAACTTTACCCATAAGTGCATCTGCTAGCTTTATTCCACCAAGAACTTCTGGAAGAATAACCATATCAGCACCTGCGTGCTGAAGTTTTGAAACAATTGTTTCATCATTTGCTCGTGATGCAATTCTGATATTTGGGTTTAGTTCTCTTGCTGTTAAAATAATCAGCAAGTTATCGCCGTCTTCACCAAGAACTGCTGCTAAACAAGCTGCACCTTCAATTCCAACTGCTTTTAGGTTCTCTTCATTAAGAGCATCAGCATTAAACACAGTAAAACCAAGGTGTTTTAGTTCACCAACACGAGTATCATCTTTCTCTAAAAAGACAACCTCCATTCCTTCCTTTTTCAGTTTTTCTCCAACATGTTCTCCGACACGACCTGCTCCGCAGATAATGCAGTGACCTTTCAAACTTTTTAATCTTGACATATCTCTTACTCCTGTTAAATGTTCATTAAATTTACCTGTTAGAAAATAATCAATGAACAGCCAGAATACATAGAAAGATAAAACAGTTCCAAAGAAACCTAGAAACATCATAACAACTTTTGTTCCGGGTGTAGCTGCTCCAGTTAAATCAGCTTTTGTAAGTGATCCTGCAGTATAGAATATTGCTTCACTAACATCTCTACCACTTGTATAACTAATTGCAACACCACTCAAAACAATAACTAGTGTTAACGCTGCAATACCGATTAAAAGGTTTCTTAGAAGCTTACTTATGTCCTTTGGTACTCTGACTCTTGCTACCATAGTTACAAATCTATAATGTGTTTACTCCATTAAATAGTTTTTTATATGCATATCGCTTTACTAATTCTATGAAAGAAATACTGGAAAAGATTACACCAACAAGAGAAGAAGAACAGAAACTTAAGGAAATTGTAAGAGAAATAACTTCTAAAATTAAAGGTAAGGATTTCAAACTTGTGATTGGTGGTTCTGTTGCAAAAGGAAGTTGGCTTCCAGGAATAACTGATATTGATTTCTTTATGAAATTTGATTATAACAAATACAAAGAAAAATCTTTCCAGCTTTCATCTTATGCTGAGAAGATTCTTAAGAAACATTTTAAATTCAAAAAGATTCACGGATCACGAGATTACTTTTCAATAAAATACAAAGGTTATGATTGTGAAATAATTCCTGTATTAAACATTAGATCAATTGGTCAAGCAAGAAACATAACTGACATTTCTCCGCTTCATGTAAACTGGGTTGCTAGACGAAGTAAAGTTGCAAATCAAGTTAGATTAGTAAAGCAATTTATGAAGGGGGTTGGGGTTTATGGCGCAGAATCCTACATCCATGGATTCTCTGGACATGTTTGCGAGATATTATCAATTCATTATGGTTCTTTTGCTCGTTTAGTTAGAGAAGCTTCTAAATGGGGAGACCACAAGTTCATTGATGTTGAGAAACACTATAAGAGTGAAAAAGAAGCTTATATCAAAATGAATGGGTCAAAGATTGCAAGTCCTTTGAATGTTGTTGATCCTGTTCAGCCAGAACGAAATGCTGCTGCAGCTATTTCTGCAGATAAATATATTACATTTATTGACGCATGTCATAAGTTTGTTTCAAGACCAAGTAAAAACTACTTTAAAGAAAGAGAATTTGACATTGAAGCAATTAAAAAACAAGCTAGTAAGAACAAGGTAGTTTTCTTTTCTTGCAAACCAGATAATAACAATACAGATGTTGCTGGTTGCAGAATCTTAAGAAAATTCAGATATTGTGCAAAACTTATGGAAGCATTTGATTTCATTGTATTAAATGGTGGTTGGTATTGGAACCAACAAAAACCAGCTATTTTTTGGTATGTAATTGATCCAAAGAAACTTTCTGCTGTTCGAAGACATTGGGGTCCTGGAACAAAAGATCCTCTCGGTAGAATTCAAGGATTTACAAAGAAATGGAAAAAGCGAGTTAAAGTAAGTAACAGCAGATATTATGTTGATTTAAAACGAGATATTCGCGATATCAACGACTTCGCAAAGTACATCAAAAGAGATAAAATACTTTCTGGCGTTAAATTATTATGAATCAAAAACAAGTTTGGAATAAAATAGCTAAGAAATATGGTGGATATCATCGAAAATCCTGGTTAGCTTTGAAAAAGTTTCTTGATTCTGTTGATGATGATCTTTTAGATCTTGGAGCAGGAAATTGTGGGTTTACTGCACCTCTTTTGAAACGAGGAATAAAAATCTATGCTGTTGACTTTTCAGAAGAAATGTTAGCTTTAGCTCCAAGAGAAGTTGAAAAAATTATTGCTCCAGTTACAAAAGTTCCTCTAAAACGAAAGTTCAAATACATTGTAGCTATTGCAGTTGTACATCACTTGCAAACTAGAAAAGATAGGTTAGCTTTCTTTGAAGAAGTAAAAAGACTTCTTGCTAAAGATGGACAAGCAATAATTACTGCCTGGTCTAAGAAAGATTTAGGAGATAGCTACATTAAGTGGGGCGAGATAAAAAGATATTATCATATTTTTAGTAAAAAAGAGCTTTCTGACTTGCTAACTAAAGCTGGTTTTACTAAGTTTATAATAACAAAAACAATTGGAAAATTAGAAACTAATTGGATAATAAAAATCAAGAATTAAATCCTATAACGCTATTTGAAAAAGATAAAAGCATAGGAAACTAAATTTAATTTCCTAAAATGTTTCTAAAAAATCGTCTACTGCTATCAGTTTTAAGTATCCAGCTACCAGACTCTTCAAAGAGTTCATAACCAATAAACTCTCGTAAAGTAACCCAGCTATCACCATTATAACACTGCCATCTTCCAGTGTACTTCATATGTGTAGCTCGTAATTGTATTTCCTTTTTATTCCAACAACTAGTATCTTTCAAGTTGAATGTTTCTTCACCTTGACTATCAAGAACAGTCCATTCAAAATCAATTGTTCTGCCTCGCGGTTTATGGTAAGTCACATAGTAATAAGATACCTCTCGATTGTAGTCATCTTGTGCGTAAGTATTTTCATTACCGTCATAAATATTTGAACACGGTTTGTCCCAACCATCTGAACAAGAACGTTCAACCAAATTAGGTTTTACTGCGTATGTAGTTGGAACTATTATAATTACTAACAGCATTAATATTCCTATTAAAGCAAATTTATTTCTCATTTTTTACCTCGCAATATCCTTTTATTTAGCATATTACTTATACAATAGTAACTTTTAAAAAGCCTCCGAAGAGGTCCAAAAGGACCTTATAGGTCTTTTGGATTAATTATATTGACTCGAGTGTCTTTTGCTTTGCTTGCGTTAGCAACAATATATCTAATTCTTTTTCTATCAGCAATTCCTGCTAAATCTATGCTAACTTCGCCATCCATTATAATTGCTTGTGGACTCTCGCTCATATCTTTCAAAGTATCAACTAATTCAGCTACTGGAACACGTCCAAGAACTTCGTTTTCCTTGTTAAGCAAAAATGCTCCGCGAGTCCCAACGATTTCCTCAGCCATTTGCTTTAATTGTTCACCATTTCTTGGAACAAACTTTCTTGGCTGATAACTAGTTCTTGTTCTATCATAAGTTCTACGTTCTGGTCTACTTTCTGTTCGATTGTAAGTTCTACGAGTAGGTCTAGATTCTGTTCTTCGAACAGGTCTAGTTTCTGTTCTTCGAGTTGGCTTACTTTCTGAAGTTTTTGCTCTAAGAGCTTTCTGAATTTCCTTCATTGTAAGCTCTTCAACCTCTTTACCATCAGGTGCCTGTGTAACTTGATCAATATCACCAAGTTCCCTCATTTTCTTGATAACAAGGTCTCCACCTCTATCTCCATCAACAAAAAGAGTAACTGTTTTCTCTTTGATTAGCTTTGAAATTGTTTTGTTTGAACCTGAGCCATTTAGAGCAACTGAATTTTTGATACCGTGTTTTAATAGATTAATTACATCTGCTCGACCTTCAACAATAATTATTTCTTCATTGTCTCTAATATCTGGGCCTGCAGGTAGTTTATCAATACCATATGATATGATATCCTCTGCTTTAACATCATCAGAAACTTCTTTTGTAAATTCCTGTGAGTCAGGCATAGTATCTATTAGATTTTTAAGTAATTCTTTAGCTCTATCTCGGATAAATTCTCTCTTAGAAAGTCTTACATCCTCAACTCTCTCAACTTTTATTTTCGCGTTGCATGGGCCAACTCTGTCGATAGTTTCAACAGCAGCAGCTACAATAGCTGTCTCTGATTTACCCATACTTGAAGGGATTATAATTTCACCTTCAGATTTGCCTTTACTAGATCTCAAATTAACTTCAATTCTGCCGATTTTACCAGCTTTTTGAAGCTCTCTCAGCTCTAAATCTGTACCTAAAAGTCCCTCTGTTTGACCGAAGACTGCTCCGATTACGTCAGGTCTTTCAGCAATACTTGAAAGGCTGATATGTGCTACGATATTATATTTTATTGATACGGGGGATATTTTTCCCATTTTTTATTTCTCCTATTACGAAAACTTAACAGAAACGCTTCAAACTTTCAACTGTTTGGACTTTCGCGAGCCTAAGCAAGCGATTGCCTATTTGATCATCAACCTTGACTCCAAGGTCTTGAAGATGAGTTTTCATCTTTTTTGAAAGTTGAATTCCTTTCTTATCTGAATCTAAGAGCAAAAGTGCTCTTTTGGATAGTTTTGAAACGCTTTCAGCGCTTTCGTAAATTGATTTTTTTGATAACAAGAAGAAGCGTGCATTAATCCCAAGCAACCTTAAGGAAGCTTGGTCTTTTTTGCCCTCAACAATAATTGTTGCGTCTTGGGCTTTGTGATTAAGCTTTTCTAAGAGGCTATTGAAGGCCTCCTCATCGAAATTTGATCGTTTGATTAACATGAATCAGGATCTCTTCTTGTTAAAAGACACTCAAAATTTGGGTTTAAAAAGCTTACTTTTTAGCTAAAAAGCCCGATTTATGTCAGATTCCTTCCAGCCGTGCTTCTTTAGTGTAGCTTTTATCTGAGAATAGGAATAGCCCATTGATCTAACTGAATGTACATAATTCTTTAATTTGAACAAGCTATCATGTGGATTTTGGACCTTATGGACTTTAGCGTGGTGGTCCATAGCAGGAGTAAAGTCAAATGGTCCTTTATGCTTGGTCTTATCTGCTCCAAAAGAGATTGCTCCTTTCCACATACCATATCCAATTCCTGAAATTATCATTAAAACAAGAACTATTGCAATTGTAGCGAAATTAGATTTCTTACAATCCTTGCTACAAGTACTATAATCTTCTCCTAGCTTTTCTTCACAAGCATTATTTCCGCAGTGACAATCTGCAATACAGGTTATGTAATTCTCTCCTGAAGAGCAGGTTCCATCTCCGCAGACAGTTGTCGGAGTATAAGTTACAGGTGTGGTTGTATCCTCTGTTGTGGTTGGAGCAACATAACATGAGCAATCTTCTAAACAAATTCCGCTATCACAATCACCACCATTTTCACAATCTTCAAGTGGGTCAATGATGAAGTTTCCACATTCTGCAACATAATCTACAAGTGGTGCTGTTTCCTTAAGAGTTAATACAATCTTCATAGAATCTGTAGCATTATCATTATCCATAACTTGTAAAGTAACTACGCATTGGTTTGTTGGGTCTTTTCCATAAGGAGTACAAGAAGTATTTGTATCATAAATATATGAAGTTACTTCTTTAGTTGATATGCTCTTTGGATAGATATAATCTGAATTAGTATTACAAACACATGGATTTCCAAGAATATCATAATCTAATTTACCAACAAACCGATAATCATCTGAACATTTAGAAGCAGTTGTTGCAGATTTACAAACTAAAGTGTCTGTAAATTCTAAATGACCCCATGGTTCAGACCTATCTCCAAAGTCCCATACATACTCAGTTATTTCTCCATCGTCATCATAAGAACCTAATGAGCTGAATATTGTCTTATTACCTGTTCCAATTACAGTCTTGCTCTTTGGAGCAAAGATATTTGCAACTGGTTTTTTATTTGCTGTTGCAACACAAACCGAACCTGAACTACCCATTATATCTGCAATTGGGTTTGTTTCAGCATCAAAGTAGTATCCTTCTGCACAACAATAACCTGTATTATAGATTGGATCCCCACCTAAAGTACATGATTGAGTGTTTGAACCAAACATATCTACTTCACCTGTTAAAGAACAGCTCCAATCTATTCCATCTACAACATCAGGGCCAGTTAAAACAAAACCAGGATTACAATAACAATCTGTTGCAGGAATTCCACTTTCATTTCCCTGGTCACCTGTATGAGAATAAGAATATTCTACACACTTTGTCCAATTTACTTCAGCATTAGTTAGAAGAATATCATTTGGATCTTTACTTGTAGCTGGTTCATCGCTGCCAACAGAAATTGTAACATTCTCTATAGCAATATCTGCTGTTTCAGCTTCCACACCTGTTGCTTTTACAGTTAGCTCTATTAAATCTCCAGATAATGTAATTGGTGTTTCTAATAACATGAAATATTTATTTCCATACTCATTTAGCGCTAAATCAGAATCATAATTTACTAATTCAAGTGAATCTGAAAGAGCTAAATCAAATTGAATTGCATAAACACTTGTAACACTACTATCAATTGATATTGTTGATATGAAATAACTGTCAACAGTTTCGGGAGCATCAACAGAGATAGTATATGGTTCTTCAAATGCTGGAATAGCTATGATTAAGGAAAATACTAATATTGCTAGTACAATTATTCTTTTATCCATTTCTTAATATGAACCTTACCCAATCATTTACAGTGATTTCATAATCAGAATCAATGTAAGCAGTCGGTGTTGGTTCAAGCTCTCCTTTAATCATTTTAATTAAATCTATTTCATCATCTGTATCAACTGCGCCATCTGTATTTACATCATAAGGTAATGCAGCTAACGTAACATAAACTGGCTCAGCATGAATTTCATGATCTCCAGATTTAACAATTAAATCAATTCTACAAACATTCTCATCACCACATTGGTCAAAATCTGTGAATTTGTATGAAATGGGTGTTTTTGTTGTTTCAATTATTGTTTGAGGATAAATCTGTCTGTTTGTAGCATCTGGACAAACACAATCTTCTCCTACTTCTGGAATAGTATCATACTCATAACCTGAAGTACATTGCTTTGTTCCTTCTAATTGTCTACATGCAAGCGGTGTAGTACTGCCAAGACTCACAAATCTTCCCCATGGTTCGGTTATTGCATGAGTATTCCAAACATAACTAACAACATCTCCATCGGGATCAATTGAATTTATTGCACTCATACTAAATAATTTATTTATGTAAACTATCGCAGGAATTTGAGTAATTTCTGCTGTTGGCGGTCTATCTACAGCACCAACAGAGAGAGTTATTTTCTTTGTTGTTGTTTCAGAAGCATCACTTACAGTGAAAGTTACTTCATAATTTCCAGTATCTTCAAAGTCTGTTTGCCAACTGAAAACATTGTTTATGAATGTTGCATCTGGAACATTTGTTAAAGTTGCTGTTATAGTTACAGCATCTCCATCTTCATCTGTTGCACTTACAGTAAATTCAATTAAAGCTCCTTCATTAACAGAAACATCAACTAAATCTACAAATTCTGGCTCATGATTTACATTACCAACATCAATAGAAACCTCTACAATTGTTTCTAAATCTGTATCTGAAACACCAATTTGGAAAGTATGTACTCCTGATTGTTCAAAAGTTGGTGTCCAAGCAAATGTGTTTAAAACAAAATCTCCACCAGGTGCACCTATTGCACGATAAATAAGTCCAGACCCTTCAGGGTCAGAAGCTGAGACTGTTAGTATAACTTCTTCATTTTCAGCAACATCAAAACTAAAGTCAGTTGTTTCTCCATTAACATTATTGATTATTGGTGCTTGATTTCCGGGAGGTGGTTCTTGAGTTAAAGTAATTATGGTTGTAGCAGATACCCCTGGATTGTATCCATCATATGCAAAGACACTTAATTGGCAAATTC
>JAFCCX010000079.1 GCA_017609995.1 Candidatus Pacearchaeota archaeon
TCCATATACAGAAACACCTGGAAGCGGATTAAATGAATCAGCACCAATAACCATGACTATTCCAGTATATTATGAAGATGATTATACACAAGCAATTTGGAATATAACAAATAACGGAACTAGCGCTGCAAACCTTGCTGGAAATTATTCACACTATGATCGCGAAAGCGATCAATGGCAATATTTAATGAATGGAACAATCTGTACAACAACAGCTATAACAAATGCAGATAATTTAAACGAGACAAGTCCATGTTACATGCAAGGCAGTAATAATAAGATTTGGATAAGATTACCACACTTCTCTGGAACATTTATGGATATTGATGGAACTTTAGCTAAGAATCCACCAGGACCAACTACAACATCACCTACAATAGGTACTACAACAACTTCAACAGATGTACGTTACTCAACAAGTTGGCAGACTCTTGCAGGAGAAGATGAGCAAACTATAACTCCAGATACTGATATTGACTTAACTTCACTTACATTTGAACTTGAAAATACTGCAGAAAATGTAAAAATAGAAATTACACAAACAGATGACAAACCTTCTGCAGTAGATATACCAAGCTCAGGAAAAATCTACAAATATTTAGATATTGACACAACAAATATTGAGAGTGACAATATTAAAGGAAGTGTTGAAATTAATTTCAAGATTTCAAAAGATTGGATATCAACTGAAAATGTTGATAAAGATAAAGTTACACTTCTTAGATATGTAGATGATGAGTGGGTTTCCCTAGTAACAAATTATCAGACATCTGATAGCGATGACTATTATTACCTTGCTACAACACCAGGATTCTCTTACTTTGCAATTAGAGTAGAAAGCGTAGATACTACAACTATTGGAACTACAGATACTGGTGATGCTGATGAACAAATATCGTTACCTGCAGTTGATTTAGAAGATCAAAACACACAAATCGGTATTAGTGTTGTTGTAGCCATCGGTATTCTTGCATTAGTTATTTACTTGTATAACAAGAAAAAACCACGAAACCGAGGAAGTAGTTCAAGTGGTTTAAGTTTATCAAGTTTAGGCTATAAAGTTAAGAGGAAATAATCCTCTTCTTTTTTCTCTTTTTTATATTCTAAGACCACGAGTTCTCTGACCAGCAGAAGTTTTTCCTCTGAAAGCTCTTCCTTTATGTTGCTTGTTGTGAACCCATTTGAATTTTGGATCTGCAACAATTACAGGATGTGTTGGATCAATTAAGATTACTTCAAACCATTCGTTCTTTCCATCTTTTCCAACCCAGTAGCTATTCAGAACTTCTAGGCTTTTATATCTTCGAGCTGTTCTTTCTTCAGCAACTCTCTGTTTGCTTTTTTGTCGAGCAATTCTTAAGTGAACATTTCTCTTTGGTCGTCTTCCACCTTTAA
Source organism: Candidatus Pacearchaeota archaeon (assembly GCA_017609995.1). Classification (GTDB taxonomy): domain Archaea; phylum Nanobdellota; class Nanobdellia; order UBA10117; family JABICX01; genus JAFCCX01. The sequence goes on from JAFCCX010000079.1 coordinate 1,396, forward strand.
TCATAGGTCTTTTTGCAATACCTTTCTTAACTCTAGCCCTAACAACAATAATTCCTTGTTTAGCTCGATAACCTAGACTTCTAGCTCTGTCAATTCTAGTTGGTCTGTCAATTCGAACTAGTGCTGGCTCTTTTCGCCATCCAACTAATCTTTCTTTGACAAATTCTTTACCTAAGTTTGCCTTTGGCTTCTTCCAAAGTTCTCTAACAAATTTGTATACGCCTTTCATAATAACCTCCGGTTCAGGCCCTTTTGGGGACTCCACATTCCAGATACTATTTTCTTAATAATTACATTTTTAAACCTTTTGGTAATGTAATCTAATTCATAAGATAAAGTCAGCGGAGCCGTAGAGACTTTTTCTTATCGCTTAGATACTCTTTTAAATTAAGTTCTATTAGTATAGTTATGTATATAGCACGTAAAGAAGCAGATCTTAAAGATTTGCGAAATGCAGCAAAAAGAGGAGAAATTACAATCTTATCTAGTTCAGATGAGATTCTTGCTAGACGTGCTGTTGATAAATTTCCAGTTGATTTACTTACAAACCTTGCTACCTCAACAGGTAGGGACCATACTCATTACAGACGAAGCGGAGCAACTCAAGTTCTGTTTAATATGATGGTTGAGAATAAGGTTGCTTATCTGATTGACTTTAACAGAATACTTGCAACTCCTGCAGGTAAAAGCAGAGCACTTTTACTCGGTAGAATTATGCAGAACATTAGAATTGCTCAGAAAGCAAAACGACAAGTTCCAGTTTTCATTCTTGGAGATAGATCAGATGAAATGTTAAAAGCAGTTGCTAGAGTTCTGGGAGCTAGAAAACCTTTAACAAAAATGGATTTAGCAATCTGGAAAACTCAAAAACTCAAGATAATCAAAAGAGGAGTTAAGTTAGTTAGATGAAAAAATATGATAAATTAGTGAAAGAAGCAATTAAATCCATGAAGAATTGCTATTTTCCTACTGAGCATGGTTCTTTGTTTGGTGCAGCTGTTCTAACTAGAAGTGGAAAGATGTTTAGTTCAGGTTATTACCGTTCAGATTCTTATTCTTTAACTTTACATTCAGAACAAGCAGCATTTGCTCATGCAGCAGCACATGGTGAAACAGACATAGTTGCGGTTGTAACTGTAAATAATAGTGGTGATTTCTCAACACCCTGTTCAATGTGTAGACAAGTTATTTGGGAAAGTGGTAAACATTCTGGAATAAATATAGACGTTATTTTAGCTAGAGATGATA
>JAFCCX010000080.1 GCA_017609995.1 Candidatus Pacearchaeota archaeon
GTAGGTTGTCTATTGTCATGCTAGGATTGGGGCCGTATATTACCTCAGTTATTATCTTGCAGTTAATGACCATGATCTTTCCTCAATTGGAACGTTTGCAGAAAGAAGAAGGAGAAGCTGGTCGCCAGAAGATAAATCAGTGGGGAAGAATAATGACAATCCCTCTAGCCGCTTTGCAATCTTTTACAATGTTAACTCTTTTCCAGCGTCAAGGATTAATAGGACAATTGTCTCCCGAAATGATGATAACTTCGATTATAACTATTATAGGAGGAAGTTTACTATTGATGTTTTTGGGTGAGTTAATTTCTGAAAAAGGGATAGGCAACGGTATTTCTTTGTTAATTTTTGCAGGTATTATCGCCGGTACTCCTCAAAACATCAGTCAGATGGTGATGACAGGGTCAGCCAGTCGTCTTCCTTCATATTTATTGTTCTTTGTAATGTCTTCCATTATTATTATAGGTGTTGTTTTGATTACTGAAGGAAGAAGAAATATTCCTGTTTCTTATGCCAAGAGAGTCAGAGGAATGAAAATGTATGGAGGAGGTGCTACTTTTCTTCCTATGAATGTAAATCCAGCCGGTGTGTTACCTATTATTTTTGCTATGTCTTTGATGTTGGTACCTGGAATGATGGCTTCTTTTTTAGCGGGAGCTGGTAACGCAATGTTGGCGGGTCTCGCTCAAACAGTTGAAAATATTTTACAGAATCCTTTGCTTTACGGTGTCTTATACTTTGTTTTAGTATTCTTGTTTACCTATTTCTATACAGCTGTAACCTTTGATCCTAAATCTATTTCATCTAACCTGCAAAAGATGGGAGGGTTTATCCCGGGTATTAGACCGGGCCAGCATACAACTGATTTTATAAAATACATTTTAAATAGAGTATTGTTTATCGGAGCTACTTTCTTGGGAGTGATAGCTATTTTACCTTCCTTGATTCAAGCTGCCACTCAAGTATCTGCCTTTCAATTTTTAGTTGGAGGTACATCTTTGCTAATTATGGTTTCGGTAGTTTTGGAAACCATGAGACAGGTTAAAGCTCAATTAAAGATGAGAGAGTACGATACTTTTTAAGATATGAAAAAAGTAATTATTATCATGGGACCTCCAGGGTCTGGCAAAGGAACTCAATCTGAAATAATTGCAGGTAAGTTTGGCCATTACTATTTAGAATCTTCCAAGGTTATTGATGCCAAGCTAGCTGGTGTTTTAGATAACGATTCAGAAGAGGTAGAAGGGAAGAAGTATATTTTATCTGAGCAGAAGAAAAAAAGAGAAGCGGGGGAAATAATGGCAGCGGAATTAGTAACTTCTTGGATGTTGAATAAGGTTCGAGATTTATCAAAAGATGGAGAAGACTTAGTGGTAGCGGGTTCTCCCAGAACTCTTTATGAAGCAGAAAGATTTATGCCTTTGTTAGCTGACTTGTATGGTAAGGAAAATATAGTTGTCATTTCAATTGATTTGCCAGAGGAAGAAGCTATTTTTAGAAGTTGTCATCGAAGAATTTGTTCTCTGGTAAGACATCCAATTTTATATTATGAAGAAACAAAAGATTTAACTGTTTGTCCTCTAGACGGTTCTGAGTTATTAACTCGTAAAGATGACAATACAAAAACAGTTAAGATTAGAATGGAGAAATACAGGAAAGAGACTTTGCCGGGTTTGGAATATTGTAAAAAAGAAGGCTATAACGTTAAAGAAGTTAAGGGTAAACAAACCCCTGCTGAATTACACGAAGATATTTTAAAGGTTTTAAATGATTAAAATTAAAACCAAAAAAGACATCCAGATAATGACAGAAGGGGCTAAGATCTTGGCTCAAATAATGAAAGAGCTAGAAAAAAAGATTGAGCCTGGTATTTCCACAAACGAACTAAATATGGCAGCTGAAAGCCATATTTTTAAGTTGGGAGCCAAACCATCATTTAAGGGCTATCAAGGTTTTCCCGCTGCCCTTTGTGTTTCTCTTAACGAAGAGGTGGTTCATGGTATACCTTCTTCAAGAAAACTAAAAGAAGGGGATTTGGTATCTCTGGATTTGGGTTTGTTTTTAAATGGTTTCCATTCAGACATGGCTCGAACTTTTTCTGTGGGCGAGATTAGTTTCGAAGCCCAAAGATTACTTAGGGTGACGAAGAAATCTTTGAAGGTGGCTACCAGGAAAGTAAAACCTGGAAACAAAATAGGAGCTATTTCAAACACTGTTCAAAGATATGTTGAATCTCAAGAGTTTAATGTGGTTCGTGATTTATGTGGTCACGGGATAGGTAAGGAATTACATGAAGAACCTCAAATCTTAAACTATGGCAAAAGAAGTGACGGGCCTGTTTTAAAAGAAGGGATGGTATTGTGTTTGGAACCCATGGTAACTGTAGGAGGTTATGAAATTAAACAAGGTGAGGACGGCTTTTCTTTTGTGACAGAAGATGGAAGCTTGTCTTGCCATTTTGAAGACGAAGTATTGGTAACTAGAGATGGTTGCCAAGTATTAACAAAATTATGATTATTATAAAGCTGGGAGGAAGCGTTATTACAAAAAAATCAGAAGAAGGTTTTTTTATGAAAAAAGTGATGGACAGATTATCTGGTGAGATAA